>CAYMXF010000015.1:0-24537 GCA_964393935.1 uncultured Planctomycetaceae bacterium | reverse complement strand
GGCTTTGGCTCGGAGGAGAGCCGGTGGAAAGAAACAAGGTTTAGGCAAGAAGCCATTTCAGGTGGATAAAACGGAGGCGAGGAAATGAGAACATTTACGTTAGTAGCGATTACCGTTTTCATGCTGGGCAGCCCGGTCTTCGGCGACTACATCGAGGAGGATACATTTTATTGGTTTCGAGACGGCACGGTGGTCGTCAACCCGAATCCGGTGCCGCTTGGCGCCGAGGTGAAGATCCAACAGACTGTTTACGACTGCGATAACGCTCAGTCCATCATCGAAAACCTGCTCTACCCCAACGTCAACGGTTACCCACTTCCTCCCGTGATCAACGGGCCCGCCAGCCGGAATCCGATTCCTGCGGGCACCTGCTTCGACCTTTACGCCTACTCCATCACCAACCTCGCTTATGACAAGCCCAGCGGCGGCTATGGTGCCGGTGGCCTTGGAAACGGCATCGCTGGTTTCAGCATTGCCATTACGAATTTTGCTATTCCGTACCTGATCTGGGCGCCGAACCGTGCCTATACGGCGTGGATTCCGGACCCCGGCTTTTCGCCGCGCTACGAGTGGGACAACCCCAAGGCCCTCGGGAGTTTGGGGCTGTTGGAGAGCATGACCGCCGGTTCGTTCCTGCTCGCCGTGCCCAGCGGCACGCCGAAAGGCTTCCCTGGTGCGCTGGTCCACACTTGGGTCACGAATCCCGATGGTTCCGTTACCCAGGCCGACCTACTCTTTGGCTTCGTTTCCGGTCCGGTCCCAGAGCCCGCTACGATCGGCCTGATGCTGATCGGCTTGTTCGCCGTCGCGCGACGCCGCACGTAACAGCGACCCGTTATTCGTGATTCTCACAAACGCCGCGGTCATGTGACTGCGGCGTTTTTCTTTTTTTACGCTCAAGAATACTCTCGCCCGTTTGGGTTACTGCCGTTTTGGCCCACCCACGTCGGGCCTTATACTAGGCGGCCCTCGGCTCAACGTGCCAGGATCTCTAACATGTCTGAATCATCAGGGAGTGGCGGTTCCGGGGGCCCATCGACGTTAGCGAGAGTGCGCAACATCGGCATCGCCGCTCATATCGACGCGGGCAAAACAACCACCACCGAACGCATCCTTTTCTACACCGGCAAGACCCACCGGATGGGCGAGGTCGACGATGGCACGACGACGACCGACTTCGACGAGCAGGAACAGAACCGCGGCATCACCATCTTCAGCGCGGCCGTCACGTGCCCGTGGAAAGGCCACCGGATCAACCTGATCGACACCCCCGGTCACGTCGATTTCACGGCGGAGGTTGAACGAAGCCTGCGCGTTTTGGACGGCGCGATCGTCGTCTTTGACGCGAAGGAGGGCGTCGAAGCGCAGTCGGAGACCGTCTGGCGACAGGCGCGAAAATATCACGTCCCGTGCATCTGCTTCGTTAATAAGATGGACAAGATCGGCGCGGATTTTTTCATGTCCATCGCGTCGATGGTGAAACGATTGGAGGCGCATCCCGTTCCTGTGCAGATCCCGATCGGCGCGGAGTCCACCTTTTCCGGCGTGATCGATTTGATCAAGATGAAGGCCCTGCGATTCACCGGCCAACAAGGAATGACCGTGACAGAAGAGGACATTCCTTCGTCGTTGCAGGACGAAGTCCGTCATTGGCGGCACAACCTGGAGGAAAAGGTCGCCGAGACGGATGACGGACTGATGCACAAGTACCTGGAAGAAGAGCCGCCGGGAGAGGCGGAGATCAAGGCCGCGCTCCGCCGCGCGACGATCGCCGGGCGGGTCCATCCGGTTTTCTGCGGCTCAGCCCTCAAAAATGCGGGTGTCCAACCGCTTTTGGACGGCGTGTTGGATTATCTGCCGTCGCCGCTCGAACGTCCGCCGGTTGAGGGCGTTACATCGTTGGAAGACCCCACAAAGGTCGTGCGCAAGCCCTCGCGCGACGAGCCGATGGCGGCGTTGGTCTTCAAGATCGTTGCCGAGCGGCCCATGGATCTGTACTACCTCCGCGTCTATAGCGGGTTTCTGAAGAGTGGGATGCGGGTTTTCAACGCCAACACCGGCAAGAAGGAAAACCTCAGCCGGATGTTCCGGATGTTCGCCAAGCGCCGCGAACAGATCGACGAGGCCCCGGCTGGGGATATTGTCGCTTGCGTCGGGCTGAAGGATGCACTGACCGGTCACACCCTTTGCGATGCGCACAAGACGATCGTGCTGGAGCGGATCGAGTTTCCCACGCCGGTCATCAGCATTTCCGTCGAGCCGAAGAACACGAAAGACAAGGAGGCGATGGCGGAAGTGCTGTCCAAGATGGCCCGGCAGGACCCGACGTTTCGTTACGGCATCAACGCCGAGACGGGACAGACGATCATCAGCGGCATGGGCGAGCTGCACCTGGAGGTGCTGACCTACAGGCTGGAGCACGATTACCACGTGCCGGTCAGCGTCGGCCGGCCACTGGTCGCTTATCGCGAGGCGATCACGAAATCGGCCGAGGCGGAGGCGCGTTTCATTCGCCAGACCGGCGGGCGCGGGCAGTACGCCGTGGTGACGCTTCGCGTCGAGCCCATTCGAGTCGAAAAAGGACACGATGCGTTTGAGTTCGTCAACGCCACGACCGGCGGCGTAATTCGGCGGGAGTTCATTAACGCGGCGGAGCGCGGCGCTCGCGAGGGGATGCAGATGGGCGTCCTAGCGGGTTACGAGGTGTTGAACGTACGGGCGACATTGATCGACGGCAAGGAGCACGACGTCGATAGTTCCGAGTTGGCGTTTGAAACCGCGGCGCGGCAGGCGATGGAGGAGGCGATGAAAATGGCGGGGCCGGTGCTGCTCGAGCCGATCATGAAGCTGCAAGTCTCCGTCCCCGACGAATACTTCGGCGCCGTCAGCGGCGATATCAGCGCGCGGCGCGGGATGATCCTCGACACGGAGATGCGCGGCAAGCATCGCGTCATCCACGCGCAAGTGCCGCTCTCGGAAGTATTCCAATATGCGACCAAGCTGCGGACGCTCACGCAAGGACGCGCCGGTCACTCGATGGAACCGCTCTCCTACGAGCCGATGCCGCCGACGTTACAACAGGATTTGCTTCGTAAACACGGTTATGTTGATTAAAGCTCGACCAAAGTTCAGCCGATCGTCAACGGCATAACTGTTTATTCCATATAAAGTTAAGAACCAGCCTGTTCTTTGCTAAGGACTATCCATCGCGATCTTGACACTGCCACTGGCTGTGGTACGCTGCTGGGTCCTGCATCGACCGGCGTTGGGTGGCAGGAATGACCGTTAGCGGATTGGAAAAGCCGTGGCCTTGGATCGAATTCGCATTCGGATGGAGGCGTACGATCATCGCGCGCTGGATGGCTCGGCGCGGGATATCGTGGAGCACGCCAAGCGGACCAACGCCCGCGTTCGCGGACCGATTCCGCTTCCGACTCGGATCGAGCGGTACACGGTTCTTCGAAGCCCGCACGTCGACAAGAAGTCCCGCGAGCAGTTCGAGATACGAACGCACAAACGGGTGATTGATATCTTCGAGCCGACGGCTCGGACGGTGGAAGCCCTGAATCGGCTGATCGTGCCGGCGGGTGTATTTGTAAAGATCAGGGCGTAGACCGGACGCGCCATCCGGTCAGCGGACACTCGATCCGGATTGGATCGAGTTCGTCGAACCCCTTTTTAAGACATCCAGGCGCGTGAGACGTATCGCGCGCAAGAGAAACCGGAAAAGGTAACGGGATATCCTGTCGCCATGAGAGCAGCGATCTTAGGCAGAAAAATCGGCATGACCCGCGTCTTTGCGGAAGATGGCGCCTCCGTCCCGGTGACGGTCGTGGAGGCCGGTCCCTGCCCGATTTTGCAGGTGAAGAATAAAGCGACGGATGGCTACGAGGCCGTTCAGCTCGGCTTCTTGGATGCCAAGGCCAGCCGATCCACGCGGCCGCAAATCGGTCACACGCGAAAGGCCCAGGCCAAACCACAGAAATTCATCCGCGAGATCCGCCTGAGCGAGCCTTCGGAAAAGAACGTCGGCGACAAGGTCACGGTCGAGCTGTTCCAGGAGCAAAAGATTTTTTACGTCGACGTCGTCGGAACGAGCATCGGCAAGGGTTTTCAAGGCGTCATGAAGCGGCATCACTTCGGCGGCCAGCCCGCCTCCCACGGCACCGAGCGAAAACATCGCTCGGCGGGCGGTATCGGGGCATCGGGTAATCGCGGATTCGGCCGTTGTATCAAGAAGGGTAAGAAGATGCCCGGCCACATGGGCCACGAGCGCATCACGGTGCGAAATCAGAAGCTTGTCTCGGTCGACAAGGATCGAAATCTCCTCCTGATTGAAGGCGTGGTTCCGGGTCCCGACGGCGGTTACGTGATGGTGTGTCAGGCGAAGACAAAAAAACAGATCGACCCCAAGGTAAAGAAGAAAGAATAACGGAAGGTCGCAGGCGTTGATTCGCAGGCGGCCTTTTTTGATGGTTGCGTGAGTCATGATCGAGATACCGGTCCTCAATATCAAGGGCGAGAAGGTCGGCAGCCAGAAGCTCGACCCCGAGCAGCTCGGCGGCAAGGTCCGCTTCGACCTGCTGAAGCAGGCGATCGTCTCCTACCGGGCGAATCACCGGCAGGGCACCGTCACGACCAAGAGCCGCGGCATGGTCCACGGCTCATCGCGCAAGCTCTACCGCCAGAAGGGCACGGGGCGGGCGCGAGCGGGCAACCTGCGCACGCCGGTCCGCGTCGGCGGCGGTCATGCCTTCGCCAAGGTCAACCGCGATTTCTCGAAGAAGTTTTCGCGGAAGATGCGGCGGTTGGCGCGCAACTCGGCGATCCTCGCCAAGGCGATGGCCGGTACGGCGATGATCGTGGATGGGCTGAAATTCGACGAACCGAAGACGTCGCACATGGCGAAGATGCTCAAAGCGACCAAGACCGATCGCGGCGCGCTGCTCACCTATGCCGCGGTGGACCAGAATTTGTTGTTGTCGGGACGCAACATTCCGAATCTCGGCATCAAGCACGTGGGCGAGATCAACGCGTACGAAGTACTGCGGGCGCGGCACTTGATCTTCACGCCCGACGCGTTTGCGGCGCTGGGCAAAGACCCGAACGGGACGACCCGCTCGAAGCAGGACTAAGGTGCGGCGATGGATATTTACCACATCATTCGGCGGCCGCTCGTGACGGAAAAGGGCACGCACCAGGCCAAGCAGTCCCATGCGGCGACGCGGACGCGTACCGGCCGCGGCGGCGCTTACAGCTTTGAGGTGCACGCCGGGGCGAACAAGATCGAGATTCGCGATGCGATCGAGAAGATCTACAACGTCAAGGTCGAAAACGTACGGACCAGCGTCCACGCCGGCAAGCGCCGGCGCCACCGCTTCAAAGCGGGTTTAACGCGGCAATGGAAAAAGGCCGTGGTGGTCCTGAAGCCGGAATTTCACATTGATTTGTTCTAGCGAGATGGATGCGACACGCCGGTAAACGGCGCAAGAATCGAGACGGTCATGGGTATCAAAATCTACAAGAAGACGACGCCGGGTCGCAGGCAGTCCAGCGTCAACGATTTCGCGGAGATCACCGATCGAAGTCGGCGGCCGGTCAAGTCGTTATGCCGCCCGCTCGTGTCCACCGGCGGCCGCAACAACCAGGGCTTCACGACGTCGCGGTTTCGCGGCGGCGGTCACAAGAAGCTCTATCGCATCATCGACTTTAAGCGGAACAAAGACGGCGTGATCGCGACCGTCGAAGCGATCGAGTACGACCCAAACCGCAATTGTTTCATCGCCCTGCTTCGTTATGAGGACGGCGAGCAACGCTACATCCTTGCCCCCAATGGTCTCAAGGCCGGCCATAAGGTGATGAGCGGCCCGGGTGTCGAGCCCAAGCTGGGTCATGCGATGCCGCTGGCGGAAGTGCCGGTGGGCATGGACGTTCACAATATCGAAATGATCGCCGGCCAGGGCGGCAAGCTTGTTCGCTCGGCAGGCGGCGCGGCGAAGTTGGCGGCTCGAGAAGCCTTATGGGCGACGATCATCCTGCCCTCCGGCGAAATGCGGCAGGTCCGCGTCGAGTGCCGTGCGACGATCGGTCAGCTCGGCAACCTGGAATTCAAGAATATCAGTTGGGGCAAGGCCGGCCGCAGGCGGTATTTGGGGCGCAGGCCGCACGTTCGCGGCGTTGCACAGAACCCGGTCGCCCATCCGCTCGGCGGCGGCGAAGGCCGTAGCGGCGGCGGGCGACATCCTTGCAGCCCGACGGGCGTATTGGCCAAGGGCGGCCGGACGCGCAATCCGCGGCTTAACTCGAACCGGCGAATACTGCGTCGGCGCAAGAGCCGGCGGTACGGACAAGTGTCGTTGCCGCGAAGGAAATAGAGAAATCGGCGCCGGCGAGAGATACGTCCGGCCCCGTAGAGAGCGAACATGGGACGCAGCTTAAAGAAGGGACCGTTTGTGGACCCTCGACTGTATGAAAAGGTCGAGCGGGCGATTCGCGACGGCAGTCACGAAGCGATCAAGACGTGGGCGCGACGGTGCACGATTCCGCCGGAGTTCATCGGGCGTTCGTTCGACGTTCACAATGGCAAGCTCTTCAAGCGCGTGTTCGTGACGGAAGACATGGTCGGACATAAGCTCGGCGAGTTCAGTTTGACGCGAATCTGGAAAGGCCACGGCAGCGGCAGGAAGGCCGAAGAGGCCGTGGGTGCTCCGGCAGCGCCGGCCGGACCGGTAGCGGGGGCGGCAAAGAAGTAAGGTCAGTCGTCATGGCAGCGTGGACATCCACTCATAAATACGCACGAATCAGCCCGCGAAAGGCGCGGCTGGTGACGCAGCTCATCACCGGGCGGCACGTGGATGAGGCCCTGGAGCTTCTCAAGTATACGAAGAAGCGGGCATGCAGCCTGGTGGATAAGGTCCTGCGGACGGCGATGGCCGACGCGGACGAGCAGGAAGCCAACGTCAAGAAGCTGTATGTCCACGAGGCGCGAGTCGATTGCGGCCCGACGATCAAGCGCTTTCAGCCGAAGGACCGCGGCCGGGCCCATTCGATCATGAAGCGGACGAGCCACATCGTGGTGACCGTGGGCGAAGGCCCGAGAAGGTAAGAAGCGCGTATGGGACAAAAGGTTCATCCAATTGGTTTTCGCATCGGAATCACCGAGGAGTGGCGATCGCGATGGTACGCGCCCAAGGCGGCCTACGCCGAATTTCTCATCGAAGACCACAAGATCCGTCATCTGATCGACCGGCTGCTGAACCGCACATCGCCGTTCGCGGGTTGCGCCGGTATCGAGATCGAGCGAACGCGCAACGAAGTGAAAGTCGTCCTGGCGACGGCGCGACCCGGCATGGTGATCGGTCCCAAGGGCGCCGAGGTGGACAAGCTCCGCGAGGCCCTGGAAGAAATGATCGACCGCAAGGTCAGCGTCAACATCAAGGAAATCAAGAACCCGGACCTGAACGCCCAGCTCATTTCCCTGGACGTCTGTGAGCAGCTCAAGAAGCGGGCGAGCTTTCGGCGCGTGATGAAGATGCACTGCGATTCGTCGATGCAAGCCGGGGCGCTGGGCGTCAAGATCATCTGCAAGGGACGGCTGGGCGGCGCGGAAATGTCGCGACAGGAGACCCAGAAGTTAGGGTCGATCCCGCTTCAGTCGCTCCGGGCCAACGTGGACTATGGATTTTCACAGGCGTTTACGACTTACGGGGCGATCGGCGTCCGCGTCTGGTTGTACAAGGGCGACTATCGAGATCAGAAGGAAGAGGAATCGGCGCCGGTAAAGGCGAGCGAGTCGGCCGGCGGACGTCGGCCGCGCGGAGCGCAGGCTTCGGCGCAATAACGACGCGATGAAGCAGACGAGATTCGGGAGCGAATGACATGGCAATGATGCCGGCACGAGTCAAATTCCGCAAGCACCATCGAGGGAAGGTGCGCGGAAATGCCACGCGCGGCAATAAGGTTTCCTACGGCGAGTTCGGCCTGCAAACCTTGGAGGCCGGGTGGGTTTCCGGCCGGCAGATCGAGGCGGGCCGCATGTGCGCGTCGCACTACTTGCAGCGCCAAGGCCGCGTGATCATCCGCATCTTTCCGCATAAAAGCGTGTCGAGCAAGCCGCTCGAAACGCGAATGGGTAAGGGCAAAGGCGAGCCGGATTACTGGGTCGCCGTGGTCAAGCCCGGAACGGTGCTTTTCGAGATCGGCGGCGTCGAGGAAGACGTGGCGCGGCAGGCGCTTTCGCGCGTGGCGCGGAAGATGTCGCAGCGATGCCGGTTTGTACGACGGCGGCATGGGTTGTAAGGTCCATACGGCGACGGTGGCGTGAGATGAAGATCGGCGACTTTCGAGAACTCAAGACCGATGAGCTGCACAACGAGCTGGACCGGCTCCGCCGGCACCTGTTCGACCTTCGCAGCCAGCGCGTGACGGAAAAGCTGGAGGACCCCTCGCAGCTTGGCAAGACGCAAAGGGACATTGCCCGGATCTTCACGGCTCTCCAAGAGCGGGGCGAGAAGGACGTCGAGCAGAAGCAGTACCACATGGAGTCGGTGGGAACGGCGAAGAAGGCATAAGTGTTATTGACTCAGGACGAAGCGAACCATGACGACGATGCCAGATACCCAGGATTCTTCGGCGATGCAGGCGGCGGCTCGGCGCGAACGGCGCACGCGGACGGCCGTCGTGGAGGCGGATCGGCAGGACAAGACGATCAAGGTGCGGATCGACCGGTCGATGAAGCACCCGAAGTACGGGAAGTACCTGAAGCGAAAGAGCATTCTGCACGTCCACGACGAAAAGAACGAAGCGAAGATCGGCGACGTGGTGGAAATCGTGGAATGCCGGCCGGTTTCCAAGTTGAAATCGTGGCGGTTGGCGAGAATCGTTCGCAAGGCGACGCAGGCTTAGACAGACGGATGGCAGCAAGATGATTCAAGCCGAGAGCGTAGTGGACATCGCGGACAACACCGGGGCCAAGCAGGCCATGGTGATTCGCGTGTTGGGGGGCTCGACGGGTCGCCAGCGCTTCACGCGGCGGACGGCCAGCGTCGGGGACATCGTGGTCTGTACGGTGAAGAAAGCCTTGCCCAACAGTGACTACCTGGTCGGGAACAACCGCAAGGAGCGGAGCACCCGGCGAAAAGTGAAGTGCGTCGTCGTTCGAACGCGTTCGCCGGTGCGTCGGCCGGACGGTAGCTATGTCCGTTTCGACACCAACGCGGCGGTGATCATCGATGAAGAAAAAAATCCCAAGGGAACTCGCATCTTCGGGGCCGTGGCCCGGGAGCTGCGCGACAAAGGTTTCATGAAAATCGTCTCTCTGGCCACCGAGGTCGTGTAGGGACGAGTGCGGCGATAGGTGAGTGATGGCGGCGAAGATCAGAAAGAATGACCGCGTGGAAGTGATCGCGGGCGACCACAAAGGCGAACAGGGCCGCGTCCTGCGCGTGGACCCGGTCAAGAGCCGCGTTTTCATCGAAGGCGTCAACCTGGTGTATCGGCACTTGAAGCCGAGCCGGACGAATCCGCAAGGCGGCCGCATCCGCAAGGAAGCGCCGGTCCACTTGTCGAACGTCCTTCCGGTCGATCCGAAGACGAGCCGCGGCAGCCGCGTCCACTTTGAGGTCGAGCGGAACAAGGACGGCCAGTTGCTCTCCAAGAAGCGGGTGACCAAAGGTGGGACGGTTTTAGAAGACGTCAAGGCGGGGGCGAGGTAACGATCGAAAGGCGCGCGGCGACAGCAGCCGTCGCGAGAAACGAACATGGCTCGGCTACTGGAAAAATATAAGACGGAAGTCCTGCCGGCGCTCCAGAAGGAGTTTGGCCGAGGCAACCGTCTCTCGATTCCGAAGCTGGAAAAGATCGTGGTGTCGATGGGCGTTGGCAAGGCCGTCGCGGAAAAGAAGCGGATGGATTCGGCGCAAAAAGAGTTGGCTCAGATCACCGGCCAGCGGCCGATCGTGTGCCGCGCGCGGAAGAGCGTGTCGAACTTCAAGCTCCGCGAGGACGTTCCGATCGGCGTGAAGGTCACGCTTCGCGGCCGGCGGATGTACGAGTTCCTGGACCGCGTCATCAGCATCGCGATCCCGCGTATTCGCGACTTCCGCGGGCTGAACCTCAACAGTTTCGACGGCCGCGGAAACTACAATATGGGCCTGACCGAGCAGACGGTCTTCCCCGAGATCGACGCCGACAAGGTCGAGTTTCAGCAGGGAATGAACATCACGATGGTAACGACGGCGCGAAACGACGCGGAGAGCCGGCGCCTGCTCATGCTCTTGGGCATGCCGTTCCGCCGCGATGAGAAAGAATCGTAAGGGTAAGCGAGGCAGTCGATGGCGAGAAAGTGCTGGAGGATCAAGGCCGCGGCGAAACCGAAGTTCAAGGTCCGCGGCTACACGCGGTGTCTGGTGTGCGGCCGGTCGCGCGCTGTCTATCGCAAGTTCAAGCTGTGCCGGTTGTGCTTTCGTACGATGGCGCTGGAGGGAAAGATCCCCGGCGTCCGTAAAGCGAGTTGGTAATCGGCGGCCGATCCCGGCGCGCCGCGACCGCGAAGTTTGTCAGGAGTTTGAGGTAAGACGAGCATGTGGAGTGACCCGATCGCCGATCTATTGACCCAGCTTCGCAACGGGATTCGCAACCGTACCAAGCAGGTGACGCTGCCTTTCAGCCGCGCGAAAATGAACATCTGCCAGGTGTTCAAGGAAGAGGGCTATGTGGCGGACGTCGAGAAGATTCCCGGGACCGCCGGCAGGGATAACCTTCGAGTGACCCTGAAGTACGGCCCCCGCGGCGAACAGGTGTGGACGTGCATCCGTCGCGAAAGCAAGGTCGGCTGCCGCAAGTACGTCGGCGTGAACGAGATTCCAAAGGTGCTCAACGGCCTGGGCATCGCCGTGCTCTCGACGAGTCGGGGCGTCCTGAGCGATCGAAAATGCCGCGAACAGAATATCGGCGGCGAGTTGATTTGCACGGCGTACTAAGCCGCCGTCGGTTCGATAGAGGGTGTGAAAATGTCGCGCGTGGGTAAGAAACCGATCTCGTTGCCTTCGACCGTGAAGGTCGACATTAAGGGCAGCGTCGTCAACGTGACCGGCCCCAAGGGAACGTTGTCCTGGTCCCATGCGCACGGCGTTGCGGTGGCCCAGGATGCGGCGACGAAAGCCGTCGTCGTGACGCGGGCGTCCGACTCCGCCGAGAATCGCGCGCTGCACGGCACGACCCGCGCGCTGATCAACAACATGGTGGTCGGCGTTTCGCAGGGTTACGAAGAAAAGTTGGAAATCTACGGGACGGGGTATTCCTGCGCGGTGTCGGGCCAATCGCTCGCTCTGACGGTGGGTTATTCGCATCCCGTGAAGTTGCCGATCCCGCCGGGCGTCAAGGTGGCGATCGACGTGCCGGCGACCAAGGGCGACGAAACGCCGGCGAAGCTGACCGTCTCCGGGATCGATAAGCAAGCGGTCGGCCAGTTCGCCCGATCGATCAAGGACGTACGGCATCCCGAGCCTTACAAGGGTAAGGGCATTCGCTATGCCGGCGAGCAGATCAAGCGCAAGGCGGGCAAGGCCTTCGCCGGCGCCGGCGGCGGTGCGGGCGGTTAGTTGTTGAGTCAGGTGATATCGTGAATGCCAGAGCATTAAAAAACGTCAGACTGCAGCGGCGCAAGCAGAGCATTCGGCACAGTGTGTTTGGGACGCCCGAACGTCCCCGACTGACGGTCTTCCGCAGCCTTCATCACATCAGCGCGCAACTCGTCGACGATACAACCGGCCGGACGTTGTGCGCCGCCGGGACGAATACGAAATCCCTGTCCGGCCAGGTGACGAACGGCGGCAATTGCAAGGCGGCGGCGCTCGTCGGCCAGGTCCTGGCCGAGCAGGCCGTCATGCACGGGATCAAGCAGATCGCCTTCGACCGCAACGGCCGCCGGTATCACGGCCGGATCAAGGCGCTCGCGGAGGCGGCAAGAAAGACGGGTCTGGTTTTCTAAACAAGATGGCGCCGGCGGCGAGAGAGCCGTGGCGCATGGCAGGTGATCGATGGCGAAATTTGGTAGAGGCCGGCAGCAATCGGGCGACGCGAAGGAAGGCCCGTCTTACGACGACAACGTCGTGAAGGTCTATCGTTGCTCGAAGGTCGTGAAAGGCGGTCGCCGGTTCAGCTTCGCGGCGCTGGTCGTCGTGGGGGACCGAAACGGCCGCGTCGGTTACGGCTACGGCAAGGCCAACGAAGTGCCCTCGGCGGTCGAGAAAGGCCGCAAGCAGGCGACGCGGTCGATGCGACCGGTGCGGCTCAGCGGTTCGACGATTCCCCACGTCGTGACGGGCCGCTTCGGTGCGAGCCAGGTGCGGCTGCTGCCGGCCAGCGAAGGGACAGGCGTCATCGCCGGCACGAGCGTCCGCGCGGTGTTGGAACTGGCGGGCGTCCACGACTGTCTGACGAAGGTCTACGGCTCGTCGAGCCCCAAGAATCTCGTGAAGGCCACGATGGATGCGCTGGAGACTTTGCGGGACCGGCAACAGGTGGAACAGCTGCGCGGCGTGAGCCTGGCGAGTTAGCGTGAGGAAGAGGACGCGATGAACATCACTGAAGTGACAGCTCGAGTCGGCCCCCACACGAAGCGCAAGCGCGTCGGCCGTGGCGAAGGCAGCGGACTGGGCAAAACCTCCGGCCGCGGCCACAAGGGTCAAGGCTCGCGCAGCGGCGGCACCCAGGGAGGCAGGCTGCTTGGCGAAGGCGGCATGTTCCCGCTGTTTCGACGTCTGCCCAAGGTCGGCTTCAATAACAAGAATTTTCGGACGGAGTATCAAATCGTCAACGTCGTGGACCTCGAAGCGCGGTTCGAGAGCGGCGCGCACGTGACGGCCGCGTTGCTCGCCGAGATGGGTTTGATCCGCGACGCGAAAGCGCCGGTGAAGGTGCTCGGTGACGGCGAGATCAAGAAGAAGCTCGTGGTGGAAGCCCAGCGGTTCAGCGTCCAGGCGGCCGCGAAGATCGAGGCCAGCGGCGGCACGCTCAAGCGGCTCGGCCCGCAACCCAAGAAGAAGTTCATTAAACGGCCCAAGCCCAGGCCGGAGAAAGCCGCCGACGTTAAGTTGGATGAAGGCGGCGCCAAGGATGCCGCGGCGACGAAGGACGAGGCGAAAGCTCCCAAGAAACCAAAAGCGAAGAAGAATCCCGATGCCGAGGGCGCCAAGGGCAAAGGCGAGGGTAAGGGTAAAGACAAAGGCAAGGAATAAAGACTGCTTTAGGCCGGCGCAGCCGCACGATTCGCGGCCGCCGGGAGGAATGGATCGTTAGACGTGCTTCAAGCCTTCTTGAATATCTTTAAGGTCAAGGACTTGCGGAACAAGATACTGTTCACGCTCGGGCTGCTCTGCGTCTATCGGATCGGCTTCTACGTTCCCCTGCCGGGCGTGGATCAGGACAGTCTGACGCGGCACTTCAAGAACATGGGCGGCGGCGGATCGGGTGGCGGTGTCCAGCAGCTCACCGAAGCCTTCGCGATGTTCACCGGCGGCAACCTGCAGCAAAGCACGATCTTCGGCCTCGGCATTATGCCGTACATTTCCGCGTCGATTATCTTCCAGCTGATGGGCACGGTTGTTCCCTCCCTTGAGAAGCTGCGACAGGAAGGCGAGGCCGGCCGTAAGAAGATTCAAGAATACACGCGTTATGCGACCGTCGGCATCTGCATGATCCAAGCCGCGTTTTGGCTTCGCTATATCCAGGGCAGCAAGCTAGTCTATGACGACTACACCAGTTTCTCGGCGAGCTTCGGTCCGACGCTCTCGTTCTGGTTGATCGGCTTGACCGGGATGACGGCCGGGACGGTCTTCCTGATGTGGCTCGGCGAGCAGATCGACGAATACGGCATCGGCAACGGGATCAGTCTTATTATCATGGCGGGAATTGTCGCGCGCATTCCTAACGCCGTCTTTTGGGTGATCGATAACGCGTCGATGGACGTCGGCGGCGACAAGCAGATGGGCCCGGCGAAGATTGTTTTCCTGATCGTCGCGTTTGTCGGCGTCGTGGCCGGCTCGATCCTGATCACGCAAGGTCAGCGGCGCATTCCGATTCAACAAGCCAAGCAAACCCGCGGCCGAAAGGTCTGGGGCGGACAGCGACACTATCTGCCGCTTCGCGTCAACCACGGCGGCGTCATGCCGATTATCTTCGCCAGCAGCTTGCTGATCTTTCCCGGGTTGGTCTTCGATTGGCTGGCCAACGTCTTCCAGTCGAGCGGATTCCTGCGGATGATCGCCTCCGAGTTCAGCCGGACGAGCTTCCTTTATTCCCTCAGTTATATCGGATTGGTCTTCTTCTTTGCTTATTTCTGGACGACGGTGCAATTCCAGCCCAAGGAAATGGCCAACCAACTTCGCGATTACGGCAGCTTTATTCCCGGCCTGCGGCCCGGCAAGCGCACCGCCGACTATCTGGAAACGGTCATGACGCGAATCACCTACGTCGGCGCCGGCTTCCTCGCGGCGATCGCGATCATCCCGCAGGTCATCGCCGAGGCATTGGAAATTCCCGTGTCCGTCTCGTCGTTCCTCGGCGGGACGGGTTTGCTGATCGTGGTGAGCGTGGGGTTGGACCTGGTTCAGCGGATCGAGGCCAACCTGATCATGCGGAATTATGGCGGATTCCTGGATGACGGCGGCGGCGGGCCGCGTATCAAGGGAGCCTACACGTGAACGTCGTGCTCCTGGGTCCACCGGGCGCCGGCAAAGGAACGCAGGCGGTTGGAATCGCGCAGGCCTTTGGGCTCGTGCATCTGTCGAGCGGAGACATCCTCAGGGCCGAGCGCAAGGCGAAGATGGCGCTCGGCCAAAAAGCCCAGGACTACATGGACCGCGGCGTCCTGGTGCCCGACGACTTGATCCTGGCGATGATGTCCGAGCACATCGGCCGGGTGCCCGCGAGCGGCGGGTTCTTGCTCGACGGCTTTCCGCGGACCGTCGCGCAGGCGGAAGGGTTGGATGCGCGCCTCTCGGCGCAGAAGCGCCGGATCGACGTGGTCGTGAACATGGAGGTCGCGGATAAGGAAGTGACGCGGCGGCTGACGGGCCGCTGGTCGTGTCCCAAGGACGGGCGGATCTATCACGAGGTGTTTTCACCGCCGAAGAAGGCGGGAATGTGCGACGATTGCGGGACCGCGCTGGCGCGCCGGAAAGACGACGAGCCCGAAGTGGTGTCGCAGCGGCTGCGGACCTATCATGCGGAAACGAAGCCGGTGGTGGCCTATTATCAAGATCGCGGCGTGCTCCGATCGGTCGATGCCGGCGGGGTGGTTCACGAGGTCACCGCCGCCATCCAGAAGGTCTGTCAGGGCAGATGAGAGAAACCGCGGTTCAGGCTGGGCGGAAGTCGTCGGAGGAGGGCAGGCAGGCTATGCCGGTCCTGAAGAGCCCGCGTGAGATCGAGCTGATCCGCGAGGCCGGCCGCTTGGTGCATCAAGTGCTCCTCAAGATGCGGGAGTTGGTGCGGCCGGGTGTGACGACCGGCGAACTCGGCCGCGTGGCGGACGAGATGATCACGGCGGCGGGCGGAGTGGCGCTCTTCAAGGGCGTGCAGACGCCGGCGACGAAATTTCCGTTTCCCGCGGCGATTTGCGCCAGCGTGAACGCAGAGGTGGTGCACGGAATTCCCGGCGACCGAGTGTTGAAGCCGGGCGAAATTATCAGTATCGACTGTGGCGTGCGGCTCCGCGGCTACTGCGGCGATTCGGCGACGACGATCCCGGTGGGTCGCGTTTCTCCGGAGGTGCAAAGGCTGCTCGATGCGACGTCCTACTCCCTTGATCTGGCGCTCTCGGAGATGCGCCCGGGACGGATGTGGAGCGAGGTGGCCGGTAAGGTGCAGTCTTATGTGGAATCGCACGGGTTTGCGGTGGTCCGCGAGTTCGTGGGTCACGGGATCGGCCAGCAGATGCACGAGGAACCGAAGGTGCCCAACTACACCGACCGCAAGCAGCGCAAGAGTGACTTTCGGTTGGTGCCGGGATTGGTGATCGCGGTCGAGCCGATGGTGACGATGGGCTCGGCGCAGGTGAAGTCGGGCGATTGGAGCGGCTGGCCACAGGTCACGAAGGATGGCCGCTGGTCGGCCCATTTTGAGCATACGGTGGCGGTGACCGAAACGGGCATCGACATCCTGACGGACGGTAAGTAACCGCGGCGAGAGACGCCGGGAGCGACAACGATGAAAGTTCGAAGCAGCGTGCGGCGGATTTGTGAGAATTGCAAAGTGATCAAGCGCCGGGGCGTGGTGCGCGTGATCTGTTCGTCCAATCCGCGCCACAAGCAGCGGCAGAGCTAGGCGAGAGTCCAGCGGCGGGAGTAACGGCAGATGCCACGTATCGCAGGCGTTGATATCCCTAACGAAAAGCGCGTCGTGATCGCGCTTCAGTACATCTACGGCATCGGTCCGCACCATAGTCAGGCGATTCTCAAGGAAGCCGGGATCAGTCACGACGTGCGCGCCAAGAACATGACCGAGGATGAGATCAGCCGGGTCGCCGGCATCATCGACCGCAACTACGTCGTCGAAGGCCAGCTCCGCCGGCAGATCACGCAGAATATCTCGCGGCTCAAAGACATTCAGTGCTACCGGGGCAGTCGCCATCGACGGGGATTGCCCGTCCGAGGCCAGCGAACGAGGACGAACGCCCGGACGCGCAAAGGTCCGAAGAAGACGGTCGCGGGCAAGAAGGGCGTCAAGGAATTGCGCAGCTAAAACGGCGCGCCGGTCATTGAGGAGAAAAACGACTCGTGGGAAAAGCAGCAGCAGGCGGTAAGCGGAAAACGCGGCGAAACGTGGCCAAAGGCATCGTCTTTATAAAGGCTACGTTCAATAACACTATGATCACGATTACGGACATGAATGGCGAGACACTGTGTTGGCAATCGGCCGGCACGGTCGGATTCAAGGGGACGCGCAAGAGCACGCCCTTCGCCGCCCAGCGGGCCGGCGAATCCGCGGCCAGCGCCGCCCGAAAGTTCGGCGTCACCGAAGTTGAGGTTCGTGTAAAGGGACCGGGCAGCGGCCGTGAATCCGCCGTCTCCGGTTTGCAGTCCGGCGGACTTCGGATTCAGTCGATCGAGGACATCACGCCGCTGCCGCACAACGGTTGCCGCCCGGCGAGGAAGCGTAGAGTTTAGCGAGAGGATATTGCAGGAAACGATATGGGAAGAGATTTAGGACCATCCTGTCGCAAGTGTCGCCGTGAGGGCATCAAGTTGATGCTCAAAGGCACGCGTTGCGAAACCGCCAAGTGCCCGATGGAGAAGCCCTCGCGCAATATGCCGCCGGGACAGTCCCGGGCATTTCGTCGCGGCCAAGCGAGCGAGTATGGAAAGCGATTGCGCGAGACGCAGAAGGTGAAGCGCTATTACGGCCTGTGGGACAAGCAGTTTCGGCGGTACTTCGAACGAGCACAGCATTCGACGGAGAACACCGGGCGCGCCCTGATGGGTCTCTTGGAACGGCGGCTGGATAACGTCGTGGTCAAGCTCGGCTTCGCCCCGTCACGAAAGGCCGCCCGGATCGCCCTGGCCCATAAGCACTTCACGATCAACGGTGAGAGCGTGAACAAGCCCGGTCTACTGGTGAAAGTCGGTGATCGGGTCGGCGTTCGCCGGAAGGAAGCGAGTCAGAAGATGGTACGAGGGTGCATGGATGTGGACCCGAATCGATCGGTGCAGCCGTGGTTGAAGCTCGAAACGACGGCCCTGGAGGGCAGCATCATGGCGCTTCCCAGCCGCGACGATGTGCAGATACCGGTCGAAGAGCAATTAATCGTTGAGTTTTGTAGTCGATGATTTGTGCAGATCCGGCAGAATTGGAGATTCGCCCGTCGGCGGTCTTGGAGAGTTCACGACGGCCGATTCCGGCCGGTCGTTTAATGCGCGGATGCGGTGCGCATCCCTTGGAGGTAAGTGCGATGCGAATTCGGTGGCGAGGTTTGGAATTGCCCACCCGTGTTTTGCGGGACGATGTCGCCTCTACGCCCACGTACGGACGGTTCATTATCGAGCCTTTCGAGCGGGGCTTCGGCACCACGATCGGAAACAGTTTGCGCCGAATCCTGTTGTCGAGCCTTGAAGGGGCCGCGGTCACGCACGTCAAAATCAAGAACGCCGAACACGAGTTCAGCACTTTGTCCGGCGTGGTCGAGGACGTCACGGTCATCATCCTTAACATTAAGGCTCTGATCGTCCGCCTGTCGTCCGAAACGCCCAAGACGATGCGGCTGGCTGTTCGGGGCCAGACCGTCAAGACGGTCGAGGTTCGCGCGGCGCAGATCGAGTGCGATCCCGCGATCGAGATCATTAACAAGGATCAGCTCATCGCCACGTTGACGGACAACGTCGAGTTCGAGCTGGAGATGACCGTCGGCCATGGCCGCAGCTACGCGACCGCCGACGATCACAAGCCCAAGGATCAGGACCAGATCATCGGAGTGATCCCGGTGGATTCGGTCTATTCTCCGGTGACACGGGTTCGCTATCGCGTGGAAGACACCCGCGTTGGCCAACGAACCAACTACGATCGCCTGGTCATGGAGATTTGGACGAACGGAACGATCCCGCCGGAGATGGCCCTGGTCGAAGCCGGCAAGATCCTCCGCAAGCACATCAACCCGATCGTGCAGTACTTCGAGCTCGGCAGCGGGTTGGCGGTCACGCCAAACGACCAAGACGGAGGCTCCGGCGGCATGGCGGGCGTCGGCGATGCCGCCAAGTTGGCCCAGCCGATTTCCGATCTGGATTTGTCGGTGCGCGCGAGCAACTGTCTGACTTCCGCGAACATCTCGACGATCGGCGAACTCGTCCAATTGGATGACGCGGCGCTCCTGCGGCTGCGGAGCTTCGGGAAGACGTCGCTGCGAGAAGTCAAACGGAAACTCGCGGATCACGGCCTGTCACTGCGGTGCGATCCGAACGCGCCTCCGGTGGACATGGAGGGCGATGATGCGATGGAAGAAGAGAACATGGAAGAATCCGAAGGCGGAGACTTCGGCGGCGCTCAGATGGGAACCGGCTCGTTCGGTTCGGTCGCCCCGTCGCCTTATGGTTCGCAGTCGGCGCCCCCAACGGAGACGGCTCCGAATCCAAGCTGACGCGCATCGAAGAGAGTCGAGGATGTAGGACGACATGAGACATCGATTAGCGGGACGGCATCTCACGAGAACCAGCGCGCATCGCAAGGCGATGCGGCGCAACATGGCCCAGAGTCTGTTTCAACACGGGCAGATCACGACGACGCTGATCAAAGCGAAGGACGTCCGCCCGTTCGTCGAGCGTATGATCACCTTGGCCCGCGAAGGTTCGCTTCGCAGTCGACAACGGGTCATCGCCATGCTCGGCGATCGCCCGGCTCTGAGCCAGGAGGAACAGGAACAATACGACCCGATGAGCAACGCGCAGCGACATCGGGTGCTGGTCTCGCGGTCGGGTCGCCGCCATCGCACCGGCAAGGTGCCCGCGAGCTACAACAAGAAGAAGTATCCCTTCGTTGCCAAGTCGGTGGTGAATCGCTTGTTCGAGGAGATCGCCCCCAAGTTCAAGGATCGTAATGGCGGCTACACGCGGATCATTCGGCTGGCTCAGCGGCGCATTGGCGATGCCGGCGATTTGGCGATGCTTCAGTTGGTCGGTAACGAGCCGGCGACCACGGAACCCTCCAAGAAAACTTCCATTGGCCGGCGCCAGAAGACCGGCGATCGCATTCGCTACCTGGAAGGCAAGGAATCCAAGAAGAAGAACCGTCCGGCGGACAAGAAGTCCGGCAGCGCTGGCGCAAAGGCCGCAGTTCCGGCGGACGAGGCTTCCAAGACGAGTCATGCACCCGCGCAAGACGCGGACTGAAGTGATCTAAGGTGAGCGCCGCCCACTGCGTCTTTTGTAAGGTCGCCGCCGGTGAGATTCCGGCGCTTCGCGTCTTGGAGGCCAAAGACGCCGTCGCATTTCTCGACATCGGCCCCCTGGCGCCCGGCCACGTCCTCCTTATCCCCAAGCAGCACTATCAGAGCATCCTGGATGTACCGCCGAACGTCCTTAGCGAGTTGGTCTTGCATTTACCGTTGTTGGCACAGGCGGTCCTCCGGGTCACGGGTGCGACCGGTCTGAACGTCCTCCAGAACACCGGCGAATCCAGCGGCCAGGCCGTTTTCCACCTGCATTTTCATTTAATCCCCCGCAATTCCGGCGACAAGCTCGGCTATCGCTGGAACGCCGGAAGCTATTCAGCCGGGCAGGGCGAAGCCTTGCAAGGTCGGATCATCGAGGCGCTCAAGGGCCAGGTGTGATACACTTTCCGGATGAAACCTCGGCTGTTCCGGTCGGCCGAGGCTGGAGAGCGCGAACCATGAAACATGCACGCCCCCTCGTCGCTATGGCGGCAATCCTCGTCGTTTATCTCTCATCGGTATTAATAGCAGCGCCGGATTCCCCCGCGATGATGCCGATCGCGGCCTCGCACGATCTGACCGCCGTGGGCCAGTTTCCTTATCGATTCGAGAAGGTCGGTCTCTGGTATTCTGATCTGCTCACGTTGCGGGACGGTTCCAAGCGTCTCGGCAAGGTGATGGAATGGGCCGATCAGGTCCTCCTTTACGACCAGAGCGCGCGGCCCAGCGCCTATGGCGTCCATGATGTCCAACAGGTGGAGTTCCGACGGTTCCGGCGTCAGCGGACCCCACCGGGTCTTCCGGACCTGACCGTCGCTTATGTCGAGCGTCTACCGCGCGATCCCAGTTGGTACGGTCATGTCGTCGTTGAGGATGGAGTCGCAAGGGTCGATCTGGATCGCGACAAGATCGAATGGCATCCCCAGGGAGGCTCATCGGCCACATTCAAAGTGCATGTTCTAAATGCCGGGCAGGCTGATTCCCCCGAAGGTCCGTGCCGCGTGCTGGTGGACGGTGCGGAGATCGCCGCTCCATCCCTTCCCGTTTTGAAGCCGGGACAAGAGCACATCCTTGAAGCATCGTGGAAATGGAAGGAGGGCCCACACACGTTGCGAGTGGAACTCCTTCCGGCCGGCCAGATCCCCGAGATCGTCCGGTGGAACAACGTTTTCGAGGAGCCCGTGCAGGCGCTGAGCGTCGCGGTCGTCGTCGCGCGAGACCGCTACGAAGAGTTTCGAAAATATCCCAACATCGGCGATTCGTTCTGCTTTGAGGATTGGGTGCAATATCAGCTCCGCGCGTTGAACGCGATGTTCGCCGCGTCGGTCTATCCGACCTCGCCGGACGGCATTCAAGAACGGATGCGATGCGATCGGATCATCATCGTCGACGATCCGGAGGATCCGGAGCAAAAGCCCAAGTGGGAAGCGATGCTGCGGCGCGGCGGCGCGGCCGGCGGACTTGCGGAATACGCCGCGCTGGCGGTCTTCGGAAAGCTTCGCGACGATGAATCCATTGTCTACGACGCGCTGAAGGTGGACTGGCCGCTCTTCAAACAGATGGGATTCGATTTGGGCCTGGTCGATTATTCGCAGCTCGATACGCGGCTGGAACAATGCCTCGCCCTGGACCAGCACAGTCGCTATGTGGAGCGTTGCCACTTATTCCCTTTTCAACAAACCATGATGTACGCGGCGGGGGGATTCCCGTTCACTGAACCGGAGGCGGCATTTCTCAACAAGGTGCGCGGAAAGCCGCGAGGATCTCAAGGCGACTTCTTGTGGCAATTACCGGCGAAGATCGTCGTGGAGGTACGCTCGACGTCCGGTCGAACGCTTCCCGGCGTACAGGTCGACGCCTATCAACTCCAAAGCACCGGGGAGTATGCGGGCTATATCGCCGGGGCCGGCGGGCAGGAACCGATCTATTCCGCGCCGACCGATGAGCATGGACGGCTCGCGCTGCTGGAACAGGAGACGCCGACCCAACCGTCGCCGCTGGGCTATGAATTGCGGCCGAATCCATTTGGGAAGATCGCTCCCGACGGATCGAACGCGCTGTTGCTCCTCAAGGTGCGCGACGGCGAGTCGGAGGAGTATCACTTCCTTCGTCTCTACGATTGCAATCTCGCCTGCCTTCACGGTGCAAAAGACGAATATGTGCAGGAGATCCGAACGCGCTTCGGCGACAAAGAATCGCTCGTACCGCCGGCCAGCGCCGCGGTGATCGTCGAGCAGCGAGAGACGGCCAAGCCGCAGATGTTCATCGGTTGGTCCTCCCCCCCGACGGTCGGTATCAAGTTGGTCGACGAATTTCGCATTTATAAGCGCACGAGTTTCGCCGGTGACGACCAACGGCCCTGGAACCTGGTTTCGGCCCTTCGAAGAGGTCCGCTCCACTGGAGCATGCAGTACAAGGGCGATTATTTTGATGAACCGGCGCCGCACGCGGGCTTCTCGCAGGATACGTTCTACGCCGTCTCGGCCGTCGATGCCTTGGGGAGAGAAAGCGGCCTTTCTGCGCCGGGCTATCTCGCGTGGGGAAAGGATGCGATCAAATTCGCCATCGATGGCGACGCGGGTTTCATCACGCTGGCGGGCGACGGGCCCGTGAAGATTCTTCGCTGGGATGGCAAGGTTGCCACACAGCCCTTCGGTCTTCGGACGGTCCGTTTCCCCGGCTATCAACCGGGCTTCGGAGGAATCGCTTTCAGCGCCGACCACCGGCCGGTCATCGTCGATCCTCTTAATCACGTCCTGGCCTTCTATGACGAGCAGGGTAACCTCGAGGCGACGTTGCCGGCGCGCGACCGGTGGCCGGGCTTTGCCAGTGACAAGCCGGGCGAGTTCAACGTGCCGTATGACGTCGCGGTCGACGGCGGGGGACAATACTACGTCGCCGATTACGGCAATAACCGCGTACAAGTCCTCGACTCCACGGGCCGGTTTAAGGGTCTGGTGGACGAAGACTTTCGCTTTGACGGTCCGCACGCGCTGGGCTACGCGAATGAATACCTGTGCGTAACGGATTCCGCGGGAACGCGATGCCGTTTGTACGACCTTCGCGGAGACAAGATCAAGTTCGTATGCGAGCTTCCGAGTTTGGCCGACGCCGATCGCGGGCTCTATAGCCGCAGCGGCAAGATCTATATTACCGGCCGCGCGACCAAAGCGTCGCCCTTCGGCATCCTCGTGTACGTGCCGTCGCTGGAAGGAGCGCGGTACGAACACACAGTGTTTGACATGGAGATGGGCCGCGTTTTTTCCCCGCGAGGGCTTTATCTCTACGTCAATGCGCAGGACGAGGATTACGGCTATTGCGTGAATCAATTCCCGTTCGACGTCCGTCGATGTAGGCTCGAGTAGGCGCCGTCGGCAAACTCCGTTCAAGAGTCATGGACTCGCTGATTATTCTTTAATCAACCATCCCTCTTTCATTTCCTCCGGCCAGTTGCCGCTTAGCAACTGCGTCGTGCCGGCCTTCCACAACACGACTTGGCTCGGCGCTTTGGGGTCGTCCTGCTTCGCGTTGGGCAGCACCACGCAAACTTCCGAGTCGTTTCGCCAGCTCGGCAGACAGCGACTCTGGCCCTTGGGATCGTCGGTCGGCACCAGGTCGATCTCGTCTCCCGAGGCGAAGTTATAAAGGCTGACGCGGCCCTTGGGGCCGGGCAAGAGCACATTCGACTCGTCCGGGCTCAATTCGAACAGCGGCAGCGACGGATCGCGGGGATGGGAAAGATCGCGGGCCAACACGCGCGTCACGCTGGCCGGCATCCGCGGGTCGAGCACGAAGAGCGACCACTCTTGCGGCATGTCGCGCGGCGTCGCGGGCAACGTGACTTCGACGGAGGAGAAGAGCAGCCGCCCGTCACGAAGCCATTTGACCGACAGGGCTCCGTTGAAGAGCAGCCCCACGCGATCCTTGCGCTCGCTCCATTCCTTGAGCAAGGCGCCGGACGCATCGGCGACGGTGATCGTCGTCAGCGAGCCGAGTTGGATCGTTCCTTGATCGTCGCCTTTGGACGCCGTACACCCGATGTAGGCGAGACTCCGTCCGTCGCCGCTCCAAGTGTAATCCACGGAGATATGATCCGCGACATTGCGAACTTCTCCGCCGTCCGTGGGGACGACAAAAACGGAAAGCACTTGGTTGCGTGAATTGCTCGTGTTCATCACGAACGCGACGTTCCGTCCATCGGGCGAGACGTGCGGCTGCCGGATTTCCTCGAGCGTTCGTATCAGGATGGCGCCCGCCTCCAGCGTCGCGTCTTTCCAAGAGAAGACCTGCAACATCCAGATCTCGGGGGCGATCTTTTGAAATTCTTCCCATTTCGCCCCGAGCTTTTCGGCAAGGCCCTCCGCGTGTTCGTCGCGGAGGCACAAGAACGCCGCCGTCTCCATTCCCTCCGTCAGCGTGTCCTGGGGATCGAACTTGAAATCGTCCCAATTGCCGTCGAAAGCCAGTGCCCGAGTGTGGGCCTCCTCGGCGCTCTTGACGATGGCCTCGATTTGTTGGGCGGTGTAGAGGCCCTTTACGTCGTTCCAGCCTTTGACTTTCTTGGTATGGACGACCGCCAGCCGCCGGCCGTCAGGAAACCACTCACAACGCGCGGGAGT
>CAYMXF010000014.1:0-25212 GCA_964393935.1 uncultured Planctomycetaceae bacterium | reverse complement strand
CCGCCGTGAAGCGTGGACGCAGGTTACGGTGAATTCTATGGAGGAAATAGAACCTCCCGTCGCCCGAACTGTAAAACCTCTGGGACGGCGTTCTTCGCATCGCGGGATCGCGTGCCGCCCGTTTATTTTCCAGTGACTTTAAGGAGTCCGTTTATGCCGTCAAAACACATGCCACTGCCTTATCTGATCGGTCTCTTGTGTAGTTTTCTGCTCTCCAACTTCGTCAAAGCCGACCCTGGCAAACCAGGCACCTCCGACAACGATGATTCTCCGACCCCGGCCTCCAAGCCGGCGCCGCCCAAGCCGAAGCCGGATTTCCCGCCCTTTGAGGAGATGATGAAGGACTATACCGAGGTCCCCACGGCGGAAACGCCGTTCTTCCCGCTTTGGTACAACAAGAAGAGCGATTCCCTTCGCGCCCAAATTCCGCCCTCCCTGGTCGGGCAAAAGTTCCTCATCGCCACGAGCATGGCCGGCGGGTCGATCGCAACGGGGTTTCAGCTCGACCACTTCCTGGCCTACTTCGACCGCATGGATAAGAGTCTCGTCCTCATGCGCGTCGATCCGCGCTATGTCGAAGGGTCCGGCGATGAACCGCTTTCCGACGTCATCAAGCGCAGTTACGGCGGCGACGAAATCCTCCGTACCGTGCCCATCGTCACCCTGAAAGGCGGCGACGGCGGCGATGCCATCATCGACCTGGACGGCCTCTTCAAAGGCGATTTCGCCGGGATCGGCGAATGGGGCCTCGGCGCGGTCCATCCCCAACTCTCCAAGTGGGCCAAATACAAGTCCTTCCCCCAAAACGTCGAACTGACCGTGGATCTCGCGTTGATGCGCCCTTCGGTGGGGTCAGGGGTCGGGGGTCGGGGGTCAGGGGGCGTCACCGGGCGGCGCAACCTTTTCCACTACAGCATCTCGAAGATTCCCGAGTCCAGCCTGGGTTACAAGCCCCGCCTCGCTGACGACCGAATCGGCTACTTCCTCACCGTCCGAAAGGACTGGACCAAGGAGCACAACTCGCGAACGCTCTTCAACCGCTATATCAACCGCTGGCATCTGGAGAAACGCGATCCGACCGCCAAGCTTTCCGCCCCCAAGAACCCCATCGTCTGGTACATCGAAAAGACCGTGCCGCTGAAGTATCGGCGGTGGGTCAAGGAGGGCATCCTCGATTGGAACAAGGCTTTTGAGAAATGCGGTTTCTTGGATGCCATCGAGGTGAAACAACAAGAAGATTATGACCGGGAGACGAAGGACCTCGATCCCGAGGACGTGCGCTACAACTTCTTTCGCTGGATCGTGACCGGCGTGGGTTTTGCCATGGGCCCGTCGCGGGATCATCCATTGACCGGGCAGATCTTCGACGCGGACATCGTCTTCGACGATTCGATGGTCCGCTACTACGTCACGGATTATTCGCAGTTCACCGGTGGCGAGGACTCGTGGTCGCCCTATGACCCCATCGTCGAGTCGTTCTTCAAGGCTCACCCCGAGTGGGTCTATCGCTCGCCGTGGCAGAATCTCCTGCCCGGCGTGAAGTTCCGCGACGATCCCGACGAGGAGTTTCGGCGGAACCTGATGAAGCATACCTGTGCGATGGGCCGACCGATGTGCGAGTGCGCGTCGGGCATGGCTCGGCAGATGCAGTTCGCACGGACGGCGTTAGAGGCCCGGGGCCTCGGCCGCGACAACGACGAGTTCATCGGGCAGGTGGTCAAGGAAGTCGTGATGCACGAGGTCGGGCACTGCCTGGGCCTGCGGCACAATTTTAAGGCCTCGACGTGGCTGCCCATGAAGGAGATCGCGGAGAACGACCAGGCCGGCGATGCGACGGTCGGATCGGTCATGGACTACAACCCGCCAATCATCCGCCCGCGGGGCGAGAAGCAGGGTTCGTTTACCACCCGGTCGATCGGCCCCTATGACTATTGGGCGATTGAGTACGGCTATCGGCCGACGGGCCCTGGCGACAAGAGTGAGGACGAGATGCTCTCCAAGATCGGCACGCGCTCGGCCGAGGCGGGGCTGGATTATGCCACCGACGAAGACACGATGTGGTTCCTTTCGCCGGACCCGTTGGCGAACCGGTTCGACATGGGCCGTGACGTGGCAGAGTATGCCGAGGGGCAGGTGAAATTGACCGACAGCTTGTTGAAAGACATCCAGACCTGGGCGGTGAAGGACGGCCAGTCCTATACGCGGCTGCGCAACGCCTTCCGGCGGATCATGGCGGAGCGGGCCTACGTGACGGATTACGTGGCGCGGTTCGTGGGCGGCCAGATCATCCGTCGCGATCACAAGGGCGATCCCGACGGCCACCCGCCCATTGAGGTCGTGGATGCGGCCAAGCAGCGGCAGGCGCTCACGTTCGTTTGCGACCACGTCTTCAGCGAGTCGGCGTACAAGATCGATCCGGGCCTGCTGGCGCACCTGGCCCCGGGGCGGTATTACCACTGGGGTTCGGACGACTTCGATTTCCGCGTAGACTTCAACATCCACGACTTCGTGGCCCAGGCGCAGTTCTATTGTCTGCTCACGCTGATGAACCCCTTCACGATCGGGCGGATTCACGACAATCAGGTGAAGTTCGGCGAGGACGATGAGGTGTACTCGCTGTATGAACACCTGAACTCGCTCACCGAGTCGATCTGGTCGGAGCTGGACCAGAAGGACCGGGAGGGTAGCGAGAAGAAGCCGTTCATCAACAGCTTCCGGCGGAACCTCCAGCGAAGCCAACTGAACATGGTGATCAACCTGGTGTTGACGCAGCCGGGGCAGACGGCGCCGGCGGACGCGTCGGCGATCGCCAGACTCTGTGCGGGGCGGCTTTCTAAGAAAATCGGCAAGACGATGAAGGACAAGGAACTGGACTCGACGACGCTGGCCCACCTGACGGACGTCAAGAAGCGGATCGACAAGGTGCTGGAGGCGGAGTACTCCTTTGGCGGGGCTCAGGGGGGCGGCGGCGGGATGTTCTGGTTCTTGAGGCCCAAGGGTGAAAAGGCGGCCGAAGCGCCCGGGCAGGCGGACGACGAGGTTTACGTGCTGCCGGGGCGGTGAGGAGGAGGGTGGAGGAACCTTCGTCCACCGAGCGCCAAGCCAATTATAACCCCATCAGCCCCCGGACGTTGATGTCCGGGGGCTTTTTTGTCCCTCCGCATAAAAGAAATTTGTTGCCGCCTCGTCCAGTCGAACCGCCGAGGCGACCGTATGCTGTTTAGGCTCCCCCCTTGGGGGGCGGTTTTTTTTTGATTTTTTGACCCCCGCAAAAGGCCTCCGATCCAGCCGGCTCAGTCGAGTCGCCGTTGCGACTTGACATTGATTGCCGTGCCCTTAGAGAATAATTCACAAGTCGAAGATCCGCGGTGGCGGGTATCGCATCGAACCCGCGCGGTCCGCATGTGGAGATCCATCGTGAGTCCCATCGGATCGAGGCGCCGAGTCGTACTTCGCGCGACCTAAGACGATGTGGTAGGCTTAGGTTGGTTACTTTTGCGACGAGACCGCGAAAGAGGTCAGGCACGCATGACTCCTATTCGAAGTTTGCCATCGGGAAATGATCGTGGAGTGGATGCAAAATGAAGGATGAAGGTATGAGTTCCGGCAATGTCCTCCATTGGGTCGACGGCACCAAATACGTCGAGGTGATGTTCGCCAAGTCGGTCAGCGAGGCGCGGGACTGTATCGGCTTCTTGGAGGATCGACTCATCCCCGCACGGTTGGAGAATACGCGAGAACTCTCGCAAAACTGCGGCGTGGCCGTCCTCGTTCCGGCCGATCGATTCATCGAAGCCTCGGAACTCCTGTCCGCTCGGGAGGAAGGCGAAGAGACTGAAAGCGCCGTGGAGACTGAGGACGAGTTGGAAGATTTGGACGACGATCTCGACGACGATGATGACGACGACGACGATGATGACGACGATGACGATGATCTCGACAAGGATGACGATACGGACGATAACGAGGAAGAAGAAGACGAAGAAACCGAAAGCTCCGACGGCTTTTAGCCGATAACTCGGTCGACAGGTCCCCGCCCTTTCATTCCTGCCGGGCCGGTGCGGCCGGTCGCGGCATTTTCAAAAAAGCGAGGCGATGGCGTCATGACCCACCAACCCCCTTCCCAACCCGTCTCGTCCCAAGCCAACGATAGCCCCGAAAGACGCAAGAGCGACGAACGCCGACAAGCCCCTATCGACCGTCGGTGCGGCCTCGAACGCCGCCGCGGACCCGGCCGCAGGCGTTCCGACTCCCGTCGCAGTGCCGAAGAGGGCGAACTCAACGACGAGCAGTTTGAGTTCGTCCTGGCCATGGACGAGTACAAACGGGCCAACAAAAGGCCTTTTCCCAGTTGGACAGAGGTCCTTGAAGTCATAAAATACCTGGGATACCGGAAGGTAGCGGCCGTGGGCCAGCATGTGGACCGGCCCTCTCCCGACCCTTGAGATCGTCTTGTCCAGTCCGTTAGGGGTAGTCCATGATTGCCGATAGCTACCAGGTCGTCGATGTCCTGATGCTCGTGGGCAACGTTGCGCCCATCGCCCTCTATTTTCTCATCCTGGGCCTCATCAACAGTCACTCGCGCCCGTGGATCGTTACGAGCCGATCGGACTTCCTCGCCCTCACGAGCGTGCTGATGCCCGTCTTGCTTTGGCCCGTTCCCGATTTCATTCGCGCGCAGCTTAACTTCCCGCTCTTCGCCGGGCTGCTCGCGGCCGTCGTGGCGTTCGTGTACATGCTTCCCAAGCCTAACACAGGCTTTGTCGTCTACAACGTCGCCGAGTCCCGCTGCCTCAAACTCCTTGCACAGACCTTACGCGAACTCGACCTGTCCGGCCGCTGGGAGGGCCGCGAGTGGCATAGTGACTCCACGGCCCTGTCCATCGAGGTCCGAAAGTTTTCCTTGCTTCGCAACGTGACGCTTCACTTTGACGTGCAGAACGAATCCGACCGTGATCGGGTTCCCCAAATCGGCCACGCGTTAAACGTCCGGCTACAGACTGTCGCACAGCTTCCGTCGCCCATGGGAGCCGGCCTTGTCCTCTTGGGCGTCGGTCTCATGATACTTCCCATGTGGATGGTCGGCCGTCACATCCACGACCTCGTGGACGCCGTGTCCTACCTGCTCGGTTAGCCCCTCCCCGATCCGTTTTTTGTAACGCCTGCGCAGCACACTGAGGCAAGGGAAGGCCGCTCAGACCCCGTCTACGACTCCCCCATCAAAAACAGGTGTGCTGTGAGTTTCTCCCGAACGTTCTTATAATGCAGAAACGGCCCACTCCCGTGCGGGCCCTGTCAGGACGCTACTGATGACCGCCGCAACCGCCATTGAGCGAGAGGGACTGTTCGAGAAACTCGGGCAGCTCCGCGCGAACATCGAATCCGTCTTCATCGGCAAGACCGAGGCCATCTCTCAGATTCTCATCGGGCTAATGGCCCGGGGGCACGTCTTGATCGAGGACGTCCCGGGCGTCGGCAAGACGGTCTTGGCCAGGGCGATGGCCAAGAGCATCGACTGTGGGTTTTCGCGAATTCAACTGACGCCCGATCTACTTCCCTCGGACATCCTCGGCGTCAGTATCTACAACGAGACGACGGGGATGTTCGACCACAAGAAGGGACCGATCTTCACGAACATCGTGCTGGCCGACGAAATCAACCGCACGACGCCACGAACACAGTCGGCCCTGCTCGAAGTGATGAACGAGAACCAGGTGAGCGTCGATGGCCAGCCGATCCGGCTCGAACAACCGTTCATGGTGATTGCGACGCAGAACCCCTTTGAGTTTGAAGGGACGTATTTCCTGCCGGAAAACCAGTTGGACCGGTTCATCCTGCGGATTCGCATTGGTTATCCCTCTCGGGAGGATGAGCGGCAAATTCTGTTGCAACAGCCGGATAGGGCGCCCCTGGAGGCGTTGCGGCCTGTGATGGTGGCCTCCGACATCGTGCAGTTGCAACTGTTGACCGATCAGGTGCGCGTGGACGATAGCCTGATGGCGTATCTCCAGGACATCGTGGAGGCGACGCGGCGGCATGATTCGTTCGAGGTGGGCGTTTCCCCGCGAGGGGCGCTTGCGCTCTTGCGAGCGGCACGGGCCTCCGCGCTGCTCCAAGGACGCGATTACGCCGTACCCGACGACATCAAGCTCCTAGCCAGGCCGGTCTTCGCTCATCGCATCGTGAGCAAATCTTACTTGCGTGACGGTCACGCCGCCTCGAACGACCAGATCCTGATGGATATCCTTGAACAGATTCCCGTACCGTCCTAACCCCAGACACTCCGGCGATGACGCGCCTTACTCAAAGAAAAAACGCCGCCCGCCCTCGACTCGCCGCTGCGTCGCCGGGCGACGCGAAATCGCCTCTGCGATTTCTTGGCGGCGTGTCGAGGGCCCGCCGACTTCCCGCCTATGGCTTTCGCGTGACGCGGGGAGGCGCTTTTTTTTGTCTAGGCACGTTTCTGGTCGGGCTGGCAGCCGTCGATTCCGACATGAACCTATTGGTGTTGCTGCTGGGGCTCAGCGTCGCGGCGCTTGTGCTGAACGGTTTCTCGGGATGGCGGACGCTACGAGGACTGACCGTTCGACGCCTCCTTCCCGATCTCGCCCTCGCGGGTCAACCGATGGAAATCCGTTACAGCGTGACCAACCATCGACTATGGAACTGCGCCCGCGATATTCACTTGATCGACCTCTTGCCGGTGGAGGGACCGATGGCCTCTCCGGAGACGTACATTCCGCTGCTTCGCCCTCAGGAAACGATCGTGCTGACGGTCCCCGCCATGGCGGCACGACGTGGGAGAATTCGGTTCTCCACGCTCCGGTTGTCGATCGGATTTCCATTCGGGATTTTCCGGAAATCCGTTTTTCATCATGTGGAAACGAGCGTCATCGTCCTCCCCGCGCTGGGAAGGTTGTTGGGGGACGTCATCCGCAAATCGCGGGGGGCGGATACGCAAAGCGGCGGCCTTTCGCTTTCTCGCGCCAAGGGAGACGAGGAGTTTTACGGTTTGCGCGAGTTTCGCGAGGGCGACAACCCGAGACGCATTCACTGGCGACGCTCCGCGCAAACCGGTCAGTTGATGATCCGCGAAATGGCCAATACGCGGGAGCACCAGATCTGGTGCGTCGTGAACACTCGGTGCGATCCGCGCGACCTCCAACAGGCAACGCGACTGGAGACGGCCCTCAGTGCGGCGGCGACGGCCATCTGCGAAGCACTGGAGCGCGGCACCAAAGTCGGGTTGATTTGCAGCGGCGAACCGCTCGCCATTCTCCCCCCGGCCGGCGGACGACCGCGCCGGCTGCGTCTCCTTCGTGAACTGGCCATCCGCGTCGCCCATCCCGAAGACACGTTGACGCCGCACATCCGGCGAATGGCGTGGCCGACGCGTTGGCGCGGCAGTTGCCTGCTCTTCGCGGCGGACGAGAACGAAGACCTCCGAGCCGCTGCCCGATCGTTGGCGACCGCCATCGGCCCGACGACGGTTTATCTGCCGGAGACGCCTGCCTTCCAAGCGATGTTCCGATCACCGGGCAGGACGATCTCACTGCCTGTCGCGCAACCCCACGTGGTCATCCACGGCCGAGGAAACAGTGAATCCGCAAGGGTCAGCGCATGAAGCCGTTGAGCAAAATGCACATCGGCCTCTTGGCCTTGACCCTGGTGAACATGTTGCCGGTGGTCCAAGCGGAAGACTCGTGGGGCGTGTGGGCCATCGCCGTCTTCGCCGCGGTGCTGAGCTGCGCGATCGCCCGGCCCGAGGGCGGAACCCGGATGCCGGCGGCGGCGATCTATGCATGGGTCGGCGCGGCATCCGTCTATCTGCTATATGAGATGTTCTGGCCCCACGACGAGCCGACGGTGTACATCATCGACTTGGCTCATTTCATGATCTTCCTGGCCTGCTGCAAGTTCTTAGAACTCCGGACTCATCGGGATGCGGCGCTCGTCGTTGTGATTTCCGGTCTGCTCGTCTTGATCAGCGCCTTCGCCAGCGCCAGCCCGATTTTTGCCGTCGTCGTCGTCATCGACATCACCTTCGGCCTCGCATGGTTGCTGGCCTTTCAAGGCCAGCGAGAGGTGGACCGGATTCTCACGAGCCGGCAACGCGCCTGGCAGACGGCCGGCGCCGGCGCTCCGCCTACGCAGGTGGAATGGAGCCGGTCTTCCGCGGGAGGGTACGCCGGGGCGGCCACGTGGTGCTTTTTGGGACTGACGGTCATCGGAATGCTGCTGTTCGTCGCGATTCCGCGAGGCTGGGGACGCGGACTTTTCGGCCGGATTCAAGGCGTGATTCCCGCTGCCGTGACCGGCTTCTCCGATCAGATTCAACTCGGGGATACGCCGCTCTTCGAAGATGAAACGCCGGTCATGCGCGTTCGCTTGCGCTGCTCGGCTCGGGGATTCAAGCCGGACGAGTATCCGTTGTATTTGCGCGGCATGACGTTTGAACGCTATGACCAGGGGCACTGGCTTCCACTCCGTAAATCGCCTCGTTCCATCGAAATTGCGGCCGATGGCTCGATGACGGAGCTGTCGATCCTGGTAGACACCGCTTCAGCGGATCGGATCATCGATCAGGATATCTCACTGGAACACATTGCCGCGGGATGTCTTTTCTCGGCCTATGCGCCTCTGGCGATTGCTTCGGACGACTTGAAGACGATCAAGCTCGATCAGTCCGATCTCGCGATCCAGACGGAAGATCGGCCGCACGGCGTTCTTCGATATGTCGTACGATCGCTCACCCATGCGACGCCGGACGAGATTTCCAAACTCGATCCGCCCCCGCCGCGCCGTTCACGACCGAGCAGCTTGTCGACCCTCTCTCCCGAAGTCCGCAAGTTTGCCCGGGATTTCTTCGCGCAATACGGCGATCCGTCGGAACCGGCTCAACGAGAGCGCCTGGCAAAGCGTCTCTGCGAATATCTGGCGTCCGGGGACTATGAATACACGCTCAGCCGCGGCCGTAGCCCGCGAGGAATCGATCCCATTACGGATTTTCTGTTCGACCACAAACGAGGCCACTGCGAGTATTTCGCTTCGACGATGGCCGTCTTGTGCCAGGCCGTTGACATTCCCGCGAGATTGGTGAACGGTTATTACGGGGGAAACTACAACCCGATCGGCGGCTATCACCAATTACGCCAGAGCGATGCGCATGCCTGGGTCGAAGTGTATATTCCTGATCGCGGGTGGGTGACGTTCGATCCCAGCCCGCCAACGTCGGAACATCATGCGATCGCGGACGAAGGGCTTCTGGCCCGCTCGCAGCGACTCGCGGACTACCTACGCTACAAATGGACCCTGATCATCTCTTTCGACGCGAACAGCCGGTACGACCTGGTCGATAAGATCACGGGCTGGCTCCGGAAGTTGACCGAAAACGCCGATCAAGGGCCGGCCACTCTTTCCTCCACGATCCTCGCCTTCCTCTGGGGACCGGAATTGTTGCCGCTGTGGCAGCGATGCTTCTACTGGCTTCTCCTCGTGCTCTGTACGGTGTTCATCATCCTGACCATGCGGGTTCTGGCGATCCTCTCCCTCATGGTCAAAGAACGATGGTCATTTGGACGACAGCGTCAGGGACGCCGCGTCATGAGGCGGCCGGAGGCACGCTTCTACGATCGCCTCCTCTTGCTGTTGGCCAATAAAGGCCATGTGAAGCCCGCGCACGTCTCCCCGCGGGAGTTTGCGACCGAACTCGCCCGGTCCTATCGGGATCTAGCGGAACTGCCGCAGTTGACGGAATGGTTCTATGGGGCCCAATACGGTCGCCGGAACCTGGGCAAAGGTCAGTGGGCTCAGGTAAAGGCATTCTTGCAACGCCTCCGCGAGGACGCGCCTTTCGGAACACGATAGGCATCGATATCGCGATTGACGACCGTTGTATGTGATTTCAACTTCCGGATTGCTCTTCCAACATTTTGCGAAGGTATCCGTTTTCCCGGCGGGTGGCCTCCAGATCGAAGAGCAAGTATTTGATCGACAGCCGCAGGTAATCGATCGAATCTTGGAGGCTGCTGACCGTTTTCTTGAGCTTCTCGTGGCGCTCTTTGGTCTGGGCGGCCAAGGTCTCAAACTTGGCCCGCTCGTCCTCGGGCATGTTGCCGATCTCCTGAACCAGTTCCGTCAGTTTGCGCTGGAATATGTTCTCGTCCATCTTCTCTCCCCATCCTTCCATGCAGAGTCGGTCCCGCGCGGCCCGCATTCGGACGTTGCTGCGCGGCCCCCCCTCGTTGCTGCCCAGCGTGGCAAGCGGCGCGCCAGGCCGGCGCAAACCCGGTGGGCCGGAAATAGTCGCGGTCGTATCGCCCGTTGGCCGAAGCAGTGGAGAGGCGGCAAGGCTGCGCGGCTCGTCGCGCTTGGTCGGTCTTTACCGGCTCGTTGAACTCAAGCATCAATCGCCGATGGCGAATCGACATCGCGCACCCGATACGGCCCTCTTCGACCGATTTATGAGACGGCTGACGAACCGATGAGTCGTCCCAAGTAGGGCAAATGGCGGATAGCGGAAAAGAGATGAATGAATTGGGCCACGGCCGCACGAACGGCGGCGCATGGCTGTCCGCACTGATTTTCGCCGCCTTGGTGCTTGCGATCGTCGCGGCGTTCTCGCCGGCGCTGGATGGAAAATTCCTCAACTGGGACGATGACCGGAACTTCGTCGAAAATGCCTCGTTTCGCGGACTCGGCTCGGCACAATGGCACTGGGCGTGGCAGACGTATCACCTCGGCGTCTGGCAGCCGCTCGCATGGCTATTCTTCGGCGCACAGTGGTGCGGGTCCGGTCTTCAACCGCGGACGTATCATGGGGTCAGTCTTGCGATCCACATTCTTAACTGCGCCGTGTTGTACCTAGTTGTCGTCCGCCTTCTCGGGTTCGCAGGCAGCGGTACGCTGACCCACGATCGAACTTGGGGCCGTGTCTTCGCGGCTGCCGCGACGTTGCTTTTTGCCGTTCATCCGCTCCGCGTCGAGGCGGTTGCCTGGGTTTCCGCGCAACCATACCTACCCGCCGCGCTCTTTTATCTGCTCGCGATTCTCAGTTATCTGGAATCATTCCGATATAGCCGGTCACCGGCGGCCGGTCGCGGTTGGCTCCTCGCAACGTACCTTTGTTTCGCCATTGCCGTAATGTTTAAGGCCGTTGCCGTCAGCCTCCCGTTCGCGCTTTTGATTTTGGATATTTACCCGTTGCGACGGCGCGGCTGGCGAAAGCTCTGGGAGAAATTCCCTCTGCTCCTCATCGCCCTGCCGGTCTGTCTCTGGGCCGCCGCCGCGAAGGATGCAAGCGCCTCGCGCGCTCCACTGCATGAGTTCAACTTGGACGCGCGGCTGGCTCATGCGGCGCATGGCCTGGTCTTCTATCTGAACAAGACCGCGCTCCCCAAAAATCTGTCACCGTACTACAGTCTGCCAAAGGACCTCAGCCTCTCGACGGGCCGCTACGCCCTTGCGGCGGGCATCGTCGTCGCGGTGACGGTCTTGACGGTCCTGGCCCGACGCCGATGGCCGGCGATGCTCGCGGCGTGGGCGGCGTATATCGTGATTCTCCTTCCTAACCTCGGGTTGATTCAGATCGGCCAACAACTCGCAACGGATCGCTATAGCTATCTGGCGATGATGCCGATCACGGCGCTCTTCGCGGGGCTGTTCCTGGCCTGCTATCGATGCGACGCTATGCGTAAAGCCGGCGTGCCGGTGGTAATTCTCTTTCTTACACTATTAGCGACGGGCGGTCTGGCCTGGGCCTCGCGCGGGCAGTCGCGCGTTTGGCATGATTCGAAGAGCCTCTGGTCGAGGGCCTTGCTCATCGAGCCGAATTGTTCGGTGGCGCATTGCAACCTAGGCGAAGCATTGCTGCGTGAGGGCCGCTACACCGATGCCTCGTTTTATCTCAGCCGGGCGATCGACCTCGATCCCGATTTCGCCTTTGCCTACAGCAATTTCGCCGTACTGCTGTCCAACGCCCAGCGATTTGAGGACGCTGTGACGGCGGCCCAGCGGGCCTTGAACTCGAATCCCCCGCTGGTGGGTCTGGACCTCGCGCGGGTTCACGCCGTTCTCGGTCAGGCGTATGCGGGCTTGCGAAAAGACGACTTAGCGATGGAGCACACGCTCAAGGCCCGCGAACTCGGCTTTGTCGAGGCGGACAAGATGATCGACTATCTACGGAAGTTTCGCGGCCAGGCGCCGGCGGCCACCCGACCGGAGTCGTCTATCAAGAATTAGCGCGAAGAGAATGGGGGGCGTCGTCCGCGCCGTCTTCGACGACGCGTGGTCCGTGTCGGTCCATGGACGCAATGTCCGCCGGTGCGTCAATCTTCGGTCGGAGCCGGCGAACGGCCGCACCGATCGGACCGCTCAAGGCATAGGCGGCGGTAGCGATGGCGATCGTGAGCTGGGGTTGCACGAACAATCCTCCCAGGAGGAGGATCAAAATCCCCACGACCTGCCGGAAAGGTCGGCGGCCGCGAAGGATCGTGTTGAACATGTGCATGTAGCGTATTCGGCTGACCATCAGAAGGCCGAGGACCATCGCGAACGGCGGAAGCATCGTGGCGACGAGGCGCGAAGTCCACGCCGGCGCAAGGTCCTTGAGCAGGTCCTGGTGCAGAATGACAAGCCCCACGATCGCACCGGCGGCCCCTGGAGTCGGCAGGCCGCGGAAGCCCATGTGCGCGGATTCGTCCTCCACGTTCTCGACGTTGAATCGGGCAAGGCGTAACGCTGCACAGCAAACGAACGTGGCGGCCATCACCCACTCGGCCCGCCAGTAAATCCGCTCCAGCCCGGAGATCACCCTGACGTCGGCGGGATGCGCAATGCACAAAACGAGAATCGCCGGCGCGACGCCGAAACTGACGATGTCGGCCATGGAGTCGAGCTGCGCGCCGAACTCGCTGGTCTTTCGCGTAAACCGTGCGAGGCGGCCGTCGATGCCGTCGAAGGCCATCGCGGCGACGAGCAAATAAGCGGCGACGGCCAGGAACGTCGGAAAGAGACTGTTGATCCGAGCGCTGCCCAGGGTGTCGCGGTGCAGATCGGCGCCTTGGGCCTGGACGCTAAGCAGGCAAAGGTAGATGGTCCCGAGCCCGCACACGAGATTGCCCAGCGTGGCCAGCGACGGCAACACGGCGACGGTCTTGAGCACGCGCTCGCGCCGCCGGGCGCGTCTTTGCGAGGGATCGATTCGGCCGACGATCTTCATGGCACCACCGATGTGCGGGGATTCTAGGCGTGCGTCGTTTGACGCTCCGCCGCTAGTCGTTCAGCGGCCCGGCGATGGGCCGTCGCAGGTCGCAGGAGCACCGTCGTCCCGCCGGTTACATGATCGTTCAGGTTGACCGCCGGCTCAAGGCCGCAATCCGCGGGAACAATCAATTCCGTCCGCGATCCGAACTTAATGAGGCCCAGACGCTGGCCTCGCCCGACGGCATCACCGGTCTTGATATTGCAGATGATCCGCCGAGCGATGAGCCCGGCTATCTGTCGGACCACGACGGGGCCGCCCAGGGATTCGCCGGGTTCGATAACGATGGTGTTGGCTTCATTGCGGGTGCCGCACTCGGGATGCCGGGCATCCAGGAACGCGCCGGGGTGATATTCCGTTCGGATGACGCGGCCGTCGCACGGTACGCGGTTGATATGCACGTCGAAGACGGAAAGGAAGATGCCGATGCGAAGCGCCGGTCCGGGGAAACCTTCGTAGTCGGGCAGCCGCGTGATCTCGGTCACTTTCCCATCGGCGGGTGAGACCATGACGCCCGGCTCGCCGGGAACTTTTCTCCTCGGGTCGCGGAAGAACAGCAGCGTAAAGACCCACAGATCGAAAAGCGGCACCGCGGCGATCCAGTACCACGGCGAAACGAAAATTGCGGCGACGGCGCCTGCGACTCCGGTGAATCCAAAGAGCACCGTGGAGATAAGTATTTCGCGCAGTCCTTCTCGTGCAATCGGCATGGGGTCCTTCTTGTCAGCGATATCTTCGAGGGCATTATACGCGCGGCGATGCCACCATGCACCGTTGAAGTGACGGCTGATTGTCGGCTCATTTCTCCAGCTTCACGTCTACGTGGACGGCCCCCACCTCATGCCCTACATTGCCAGCGCGCATGAAGCTTATCTACATCCACCAATACTTCGTCACCAACGAAGGCACGAGCGGGACTCGCAGCTACGACGTCAGCAAGTATCTCGTGCAGATGGGCCACCGCGTGACCATGATCACGGGGCTGCACGACCAGGCCGGGCTGGCGAGGCTCCCCTGGTGGCGGCTATTTGCCGAGCAAGACATCGACGGAATCCGAGTCGTTACGTGCAACTCCTACTACAGCAACAAGCTTCGCGTGCCGGGGCGAATGTGGGCGTGGCTGAAGTTCGCGATGCTGGCGACTTGGGTCTGCCTGCGCACGAAGGGCGCGGACTTGATCTTCGCGACGAGCACGCCGCCCACCGTCGGGATTCCCGCGAGGATCGGCTCGGCGCTCAAAGGCATTCCCTACGTCTTCGAAGTCCGCGATCTTTGGCCGGAAGACCTCCTGGCGGCCGGGCGGATGAAGAAGGGGCTGGCCTACCGCTTCTGGGAATGTCTCGAAGCCTTCTGTTATGCGAAGGCGAAAAAGATTCTCCTCGTCTCCAAGGGTTTTCACGATCGGCTTCTCGAACGAGGTTTTGACCCCGGCCGGTTAAGAACGATCGTCCTCGGCGCGGACGGTTCGCTCTTCAAAGACGCCGTTCCAGACGCGCTGTACCACCAAGAGAACGGCTTGGCGGGCAAGACGGTCGCCGTTTACACGGGCGCGCACGGCGATGCAAATGGTTTGGATCAGTTGCTCGACGCCGCCGAGCATCTTCGCGATCGACCAGACATCGCCATCGTGATGATCGGAACGGGCAAGATGCGCGACCAGCTCATCGCCTCGGCGGCAGAGCGAAAGCTGTCCAACGTGCATTTCCTGCCGCCGGTCCCCAAGCTTCGTCTGCCGGGCATCCTCGCCGCTTGCCACATAGGACTCATGATCCTCAAACAAATCAGCCGCCCGCGATGGGTCACGCCGAATAAAATCTTCGACTACATGTTTACAGGGCTGCCGACGATCGTGAACTTCGCGGGCACGACGGCGGAGATGGTGGCGGCGGATGCCTCCGGTGTCGTCAGCGCCCCAGGTTCAGCGGAGGACCTGGCGGCGAAGATTCGATATTACGCGGATCATCCCGACGAGCGCGCAGCCGTTGGCGGGCGGGCTCGGGAAGTGGCGTGGCAACAATACGACCGCAAGGCCATCGCCCGCGAACTGTCGGAGGTTTTTGAAGATTGCTTGCGAAATGCCCGTGTCGTCTAGTGGCCGCCCAAGAAGAGCAAGGTCGCGACCAGGATCGTCCCCAGGGTCGGCGGCATTAACGTCACGCCCACGATAAGTAACTTCACGGCAAGGATCACGGAGTCGTCCGGATGGGGGAGGGCTTGTCGGACGACGTAAAGCGGCGCGTAACCGATTTCCACAAGGGGCGGATTCAGACCATAGGCACGCGCTGCGTTCACCGATACACCGCTTCTGATCTAGCGAGGCTGTTTGCCGGCCGGACACTCTATTCTATCATGCCCCTCATCGCGGGGCGCGTGGGAGACGGAACAATGAAGATCGGATGGATCGGTACGGGCATCATGGGCCGGCAGATGGCCGGGCATCTGCTGGCGGCCGGCCATGAATTGGTCGTCTCCAACCGCACCAGGGCGAAGGCCGAGCCGCTGCTGGAACGCGGAGCGAAGTGGGCGGAGTCGCCGGGGGATGTTTCCGGGCAGTGCAAAATCGTATTTACGATGCTGGGTTACCCAAGCGATGTCCGCGAAGTCATCCTCGGCGGGAACGGCGGGCTGGCCGGGATGAGTGGCGGCGGGCTCATCGTCGATTGCACGACCAGCAGCCCGTCATTGGCGGCGGAGATCGACAGGTCTGCGAGGGCCAAGAGGATCGAAAGCTTTGACGCTCCGGTCAGCGGAGGGGATGTCGGGGCCCGAAACGCGACCCTCTCCTTCATGGTCGGGGGCGATCCACGGGCGTTTGATCGTGCCAAGCCGCTCTTCGAGAAGATGGGCAAGACCATCGTCCTCCATGGCGGCCCCGGCAGCGGGCAGCATACGAAGATGGTCAACCAGATCCTCATCGCCGCCGGGATGGTGGCAATCTGCGAGGGGCTGGTCTACGCCCGAGCTAGCGGCCTCGATCCGCAACGAGTCCTGGAGAGCGTCAGCGGCGGAGCGGCGGGCTCGTGGAGCCTTTCCAACTATGTCCCCCGGATACTCTCCGGTGACCTCGCCCCCGGGTTCTATGTCGAGCATTTCCTCAAAGACATGAAGATAGCGTTGGAAGAAGCCGACCGGATGAAGCTGCAACTGCCGGGACTAACTCTGGCCCGCGACCTCTATACGAAGCTGGCGGCGATGGGCGGCGGCCGTAACGGCACCCATTCCCTCATTAAGGTGCTAGAGTCCATGAACAACCAACAAGGCCCGGGTCAACTCGGCCTATTGGGTTCATGAGAACTCCAAATTTCGATGGCGACGCCTCTATTCCCTCTCCTTACGAAGGAGAGGGTAAGGGTGGGGTCCGCCGCGCGAAAAAACCCCAAAGAATTATGTTGCATAACTGTGCATACTATGCAATAATACGAATATGGTCATTAAGATGGAAAGGCTGGACGCCATTCGCCGGCTCGTCCGCGTCGGCGATGTCGGCACGCAGGATGACATCCGCCGCGCCCTCCGCCGCCGTGGCCTCACCGTCGATCAATCGACGCTCAGCCGCGACCTGGTCGAATTGGGCATCCGAAAGGCCGCCGGCCGTTATGTGATCGACCGGTCCAAGGCGGCCTCCAACGGCGACGTCGATTACTCCGCCGTCGTGGAAAGCTTCACGACCTGCGGGCCGCACCAGATCGTCGTGCGAACCACGACAGGGCAGGCCCAACCGGTCGCCGTCGCGATCGACGACCGCCAGGAACCGGCCATCGTCGCCACGCTGGCCGGGGACGACACGATTTTGGTTTTGACAAAAGGCCGCCGCTTGCAGGTCGTGGCCCTGCGGCGGCTGGAACAATGGTTCGGAGACAAGCATGAAAGATAACAAGCGTTGCGTGCTCGCCTATTCCGGCGGGCTGGACACCTCGACGATCGTCGTCTGGCTCAAACAGCGCGGCTATGAAATCCACGCCGTCCTGGTCGACGTTGGCCAGCAGGAAGACCTCACAGGGCACGTGGAAAAGGCCCTTCGCATCGGCGCGAAGACCGCCGTCATCCGCGATGCCCAGCCGGCGATGCTTGATACCGTCATCCCGCGGGCCATCGGCCTCGCGGCGACCTACGAGGGCAACTATCGCCTGGGCACCGCCCTCGCGCGGCCCTTTATCGCCGCCGAACAGGTGCGATTGGCCAAGAAGCTCGGCGGGGCGACGCTGGTCCACGGCGCGACCGGCAAGGGCAACGACCAAATTCGCTTTGAATTCGCCTATCAATCCCTCGCGCCAGATTTCCCGGTATTAGCTCCGTGGAAATGCTGGGACCTTCGCGGGCGGCGGGACATGATCGACTTCCTCCAAAAGGCGGGCGTGTACGACGACTTCGCCGTAACCAAGGACTACAGCATGGATGAGAATCTCTGGCACCTCAGCGTCGAGGGCAGCGACCTGGAGGACCCAACGGCGGCGCTGGACATTGACGAGGTGCTGGCGGCAGTGGCCGATCGCTTCGCCGGTGGCGTGACCCAGCCGGCCGGTCCGTCGAGCGTGCGAGTGCGGTTTGAAAACGGCGTCCCGGTCGCGCTCGCCGGGCGCGAGATGGCGCTGTCGCAGATTTTGGCAACGCTCAACAGTCAATACCGCGCGGCCCCGTGGGCGTGGGACTTGGTGATCGAAAACCGCTTCACAGGAATCAAATCCCGCGGCGTCTATATCAACCCGGCGGCGAAGCTGCTGCACCTCGCGGTGGACGGCCTGGCCCGCTGCTCCATGAACAAGCCGGTCTACGAGCAATACTGCGAACTGGGACGGCAATACGGTACGATGATCTATCGCGGGGAGTATTTCTCCGATCAGCGCGTGCTGCTCGACGCCGCCGCGGCCGCCGTCATGGCCCACCTCAACGGGGAAGTAACGGTCCAGCTTTCGCCGACGCCCTACGTTTCGCAGGTCCGCGCGAGCGAGTCGATCTTCCGCAAGGAGCTTTCGACCTTCGAGAAGAGCGATTTCTCCCATCAGGACGCGGCCGGGTTCATCCGCCTCAGTTGGTTGGGCAACATCGGGCGGAGCTTCGTGGAGGTGCATCATGGCGACGCTATGGAAGCAGGAGACGAAACTGCATCCGACGTTCGACGCGATCAACCGCTGTCTGGTCGACGACTGGTTCCTGCTTCCGTTTGAGCTACGCCTCCAGCGCGCCCACGCCGCGGCGCTGCTCGCGGCGGGCATCCTCACCGCGACCGAGCACGCCGACCTTAGCCGAGGGCTCCAAACGATCGAACAAAAGTTCGGCGGCGGTGTTCCGGTGTCGCAGGCGGAGGATTTGCACACCTGGTTGGAAGGGACGCTTACGGAACTCGTCGGCGAGGCCGGGCGAAAGATTCACACGGCCCGATCGCGCAACGACCAAGTCGCGACGCTGTTGGTGATGTACATCATAGATGCGGCAGGACGACTGGAGGCCGATTTGAGACGGCTCGTCGCGCTGTTCTGCCGACGCGCGAGAGATTGGAGCGAATTGGTCTTTCCATTGCATACCCATACCCAGTTTGCCGCGCCGGGCACGGTCGGCTTCTGGGCTCTGCGGTACGCCGTTCCGCTGGATCGCATCCGCCGCCACACGCGGCTCATCGTCGGTTTTTGGCGGGAGATTTGTCCGCTCGGCAGCGGGGCCGTGGCCGGTTCGTCGATTCCCATCGACCGTCGAATCCAGGCACGGGAGTTGGGCTTTGAAGGCCCGTCAAGAAACGCGCTGGCGTCGACGTCGTGCCGCGACGAAGTATTGGAGTACCTGGCAATAGCGGCGCAGATCGCTTTGCAATTGCAGGGATTCGCAACGGATGTCATCTTGTTCTCGCAGACGCCGCTCGCCTGGACCGTTTATCCAAAGGCGTTCGCGACCGGCTCCTCGATGATGCCGAACAAGTCCAACCCGGACGCGATGGAGTTGCTACGCGGCGAATGTTGCAAAGTGGCGGCGGCCCACGGGCAGGCGCTGTTGCTCTTGAAAGGGCTGCCCAGCGGCTACAACCGCGACCTGCAATGCATCAAGCCGCTCTTGCGCGACGCCGTCGAAACGCTGCAAAGGATGTTGGCGATGACGACCGCGTTCGTTGAAGAGTTGGATTTCGACTCGGCGAAGCTGGTTGAATCTCTGAAGCTCGGCCATGTTGATGCGACGTTGCAAATGGAACAGAGGGTAAAGGACGGGGTACCCCTTCGCGAGGCCCATCACGCCGTCGCGGAGGAACTCGCGGGCCGAACCGCATCCGATGAAACGGACGGCGCCAGGCTAGTTGAGAAATATCAGACGGTCGGCAGCGCAAGCCCGGTCGAAACACGGCGCGTGGCGGAGGAACTGCTAACGGCCATCGATAAGGAGATAGATCTCTAATCATGGAGGCGGTGTCAAACGAAAACGGAAAACGCAAGCTGGGGCGGGTCAAACGGCTGGTCGTTAAGGTCGGCAGTGCGGTCATCGCCGGTAAGGGCAGGCCGCGCCCGAAGGTCATCGAAAACCTGGTTTACGACGTCACGGTCCTGCGACACCAGGGCTACGAAGTCGTGATGGTCGTCTCCGGCGCCGTCGCCGCCGGCTTCGCGCTGATGGGCTTGGACGAGCCGCCGACGGCCGTCGTCGAGCGTCAAGCCGCGGCCTCCGTGGGGCAGCATCGGCTCATGGGTCTGTTCGCCAAGGCCTTTGAACGTCATCGTCTTCACGTCGCACAGCTCTTGATGACGGCCGACGACATCGAAAACCGCCGCAGATTCCTCTCCGCCCGGCACACGATTCAGACGCTTCTGGCCCGCGGGATCGTCCCAATCATCAACGAAAACGATGCCCTCTCCGACGACGAGAGTAAGGTCGGCGACAATGACCATCTCGCCGCCCTGGTGACGAATGTGGTCTCGGCTCAACTCCTCGTCATGCTCAGCCGCGCCAAGGGCGTCTACGCCAACGGCGACGGGAGTATCATCTCGCAAGTGGAGGCAGGCTCATCCGTCGAAGAGCACATTACCACTGCGCTCAGCGAATCCGGCATCGGCGGGATGATCGCGAAGGTCTCCGCCGCTCGGCTCGCCGGCCACGGCGGCGTCCCGACGATCATCGCCGATGGTCTCGAACCCGGTTTGCTTCCCAGAATCCTAAAAGGCGAGGAAATCGGCACACTCTTCATGCCCCGCGAGAGCAAGCTAACGTCACGCAAGCGTTGGATTGCCCTCCGCAGCCGCTCACTCGGCGTCATTCGCGTCGACGACGGAGCCAAGCATGCGATTCTGCAAAATGGCGCGAGCCTGCTGCCGACGGGTATTCGCTCCGTGCAGGGTCAATTTCAAATGGGCGCCCGCGTGGAGCTTCAAGACGAGAGCGGCCGCGCCTTTGCCGTGGGGCTTGCGTCCTATTCCGCCGGCGACATTCGCCGCCTTCAAGGCCGCAAACGAAGCGAATTCAAGCAAATCCTCGGCTACGAATACGTCAAGGAAATCGTCAACCGTGACGACATGGTTGTTCTTGAATAAATAGAAAACCGCTCGAGCTGGCTTGCCGTTTGGCGGATCATGATCAAAGTCCAATCCATCGAATCGCTCGCGCAACGCTCACGTAAAGCGGCCGCAGAACTTTCGCGTCTCTCGACGGCGATCAAGAACGACGTCTTGAGCGATCTTGCTCGCCGAATCGAAGAAGCCGCGCCCGAAATCATGCGCGCCAATGAACAGGACTTGACGACAGCGAAGGCCGCGGGCCTCGGTGACGCGAAACTCCGCCGGCTCGCGCTTTCGGATTCATCGATCCGCCGGATGGCCGACGGCTTGCGGCAAGTGGCGGCCCTCGACGACCCCGTCGGGAAGATCACGCGGGAATACGCCGCTCCCAGCGGGCTTCTCGTCCGAAAGGTCCGCTGCCCCATCGGCGTCATCATGATGATCTATGAAGCGCGGCCCAACGTGACCATCGACGCGCTCGCGCTGTGCTTCAAGTCCGGCAATACCTGCATCCTCAAAGGCGGTCACGAAGCGTCGCATTCAAATCAAATGCTGATGGACTTGGCTCGGCAATCATTGGCCGCAAAGGGCGTCACGCCGGATGTCGCCATTTTACTGACGACGTCGGACCGCGAGGAACTCAAGACCCTGCTGCGGCTGGACCATTACATCGACTTAGTGATCCCGCGCGGCGGGACGGAATTGATCCAATTCGTCCACGAACACTCGCGCATCCCGATGGTGCAGCATTTTCACGGCGTCTGTCACATCTTCGTGGACGCCTCGGCCGATATCGAACGTGCGGTGGACCTCTGCGCGACGGCCAAGACCAGCGGCCCGGCCACTTGCAACGCAGTAGAGTGCCTCCTGGTACATGAAAAAATCTCGCCGACGTTCGTACCAAAGTTGGCTGAGCGGCTTAAGAAAGACAGCGTTGAGCTACGTGGCGATTCATCTGTATGCCTTCTCGCACCGTACGCGACGCCTGCGAACGAAGACGACTGGGGCCGCGAGTTTCTCGATCTGATCCTCGCCTGCAAGGTCGTGCCGGACCTCGATGCGGCGATCGCCCACATCCATCGCTACGGCTCGAATCATACCGACGCGATCCTCAGTGACGACACGGCCAATCAAAAAGCCTTCGTTGAACGGGTTCAATCGTCCTGCACGCTGGTCAACGCCTCGACGCGCTTCAACGACGGCTTCCAACTCGGTCTCGGCGCGGAGATCGGAATCAGCACGTCAAAAATCCACGCCTACGGTCCGATGGGCTTGGAGGAATTGACCACCCAGCGGTACGTCGTCCAAGGCCAGTGGCAAACGCGGTGATGGTCCGCCATGATTCCGTTCAAATGGCTCGGAGAGCCGCGTCTTGAACCCGCATCCGCCGCACAACGCATCTTCGCCGCCGATTATTCTCGTATTTCTCTGCGTTCTCTGCGTCTCTGCGTGAGAACTGCTTTTCTCTGTAGAATCCCGCCATGCCCAAACCGCCGGTCTCCATCATCGTCCCGACCTACCGCGAGGCCCAGAACATCCCGATCCTGACGCGCCGAGTTTTTGAAGCGCTCAAAGCAGCCGACATCCCCGCCGAGATGATCTTCGTCGATGACAACAGCCGCGACGGCACCGAGGCCGCCGTCGCCGAAATGGCCCGCGAGTATCCGGTTCGCCTCATCACGAGGACCGATGAACGTGGGCTCTCCTCGGCCGTGGTGCGAGGCTTTTCGGAAGCGCGGCACGACATCCTCCTGTGCATGGACGCCGATCTTTCGCACCCACCCGAATCACTGCCGGAGGTCATCGCGCCCATCGCCGACGGCAGGGCCGACTTCTGCATCGGCTCGCGCTACACCGCCGGCGGCAAGACCAAGGAGGATTGGGGTCTCCTACGCCAATTCAACTCACAAGTGGCCACGCTGCTCGCGCGGCCTCTTACGAGCATAAAGGACCCGATGGCGGGCTTCTTCTGTCTCGACCGGCCGACGCATACTCGGGCGAAAGAGGCGGGGCTCAACCCCATCGGCTACAAGATCGGCCTGGAAATCCTCATCAAGGCCCGCTGTAAGCGAGTGACGGAAGTGCCGATCGAGTTCTCCGATCGGCTGCACGGCAAGAGTAAACTGACGCTACGGCAACAGATCGAGTACCTGCGCCATTTATGGCGGCTCTATCGATTCAAATGGCCTGTCGCCGCTCCATTGACACTCATCACGGCGCTGGCAATCATCATTTTGCCATTCGTGCTCTTTGTCCTGCATTAGTCCGCCCATTCTTTTCGATGCTTACCTTATGACTCGTGGAAGGTTAGACGCCAAGAAGTCCGTTGTGTTGACGGGTTTCACTGAAACGGCCGATTTTGGTCTTGAATAGAGTGGGCTGCGGGATATCCTCAAAAACCCGGCCAGGGCTTCGGCGCCCCGCGTGTTTCCCCCCAGCACGCACCCGAACCCTGGCCCTTTTTCTGTCTACGCACACATGACGAAGTTTGATCTGCTGGATTGCCACTGTGATTCTACCTCGGTTCGACCCGCACGATCGATACAGATATCCGCTCATGTCGAGCAACTGAAGAAACGACGCGGCTGGCCCGCTCGACACCGTTGGATTATCCTCGTCGCGAATGGAGACGAATCTCATGGGCGGAGCCGCCCGCTCTGATCAGAAGCATCACACCCGGTCCAACCGTCATCCGACGCCTGCTTTCCTGAAGGAACTTACGGGGGTCAAACGACCGTTGGTGGTCGGCCACGTCACGCCGGATGCGGATTGCATCGGCGCGTCGATCGGCCTGGCGACCGGCCTGCGGGAACATGGCATCGAAGCGACCGTCGGCCTTCCCGCCGACTGCGTGGCCAAGCGCCTGGGGTTCATGTTGGAACTCGCCCCCTCGACGCCGCGGTCCGTCGAATGGTCCGCCGACGGCCGGTACGACAGTCTGATCATCGTCGACACAGCGGGCGAAAAGCGGATCAACATCCAACCCGCGCCGGCGCTCGCCGGGCCGTCTCCGACGTTCAACATCGACCATCACATCACGAACACCGATTTCGGCCGGCACAACTGGGTCGATCCCCATGCCAGCAGCACCTGCGAGATGATCGCGCTGCTTTTGGAGGGGTTGAAATGGCCCCCTTCCGCCGCGGTCGCCTCGCTGCTCTACGCCGGGCTTCACGGCGACACGGGGGGCTTCAGCCTTCCCAGCACCAGCGCCGACTCGCTGCACATCGCCGCCGACCTCGTCCGTGCCGGCGCGGATGTTACCCACATTGGCGAGCAGCTCTGCCGTTCGCAGGGACGCCACGACTTTGAATTACTTCGACGCGTGTACGACCACACGACCGTCGTGGCCGGCGGGCGGATCGCCTACAGCCATCTCACTTACAAAGACATCACCGAGTCCGGCTGCGCCGCCGACGATATCGACGACCAGGTCTCGATCCCCCGGGCCCTCAAAGGCGTGGCGATCGCCATGCTCTTCTCCGAAGGCGAGCCGGGCGTCATCCGCATCAATCTGCGCGGCGAAGGGAAGATCACGGTTCTGGAGCTGGCCCAAAAATTCGGCGGCGGCGGTCACACCCAATCCGCCGGCGTCCGCGTCAAGAACAAGCCGATGGAGCAGGTCATCTCCGACACTGTCGCCGCGGCCGAGCAACATCTCCGGATGCTCACACCAAAAGAGTGTTAACGGGCTGGCTTTGAGCCATTTCCCCGGCCCATGCATCCGGTCGCTCCTCTCTCGACCGCGCATTTGCCCATCTTTTCGTCTCGTCACGACTCGGTCGTTCTGTTATACTCTTTGTCTTCACATATCTGGCATGCCTGTCGTAGGTGGAGTGGCGGGTTGTGCGAAGAGTGGTTCGGACAATTTGCGCGTTGATACTACCCTTCTGCGTATGCGGAGGGGCGCGGATCGCGACCGCGCAGCCGCCGGTCGACCCGCAGCCCCCGATCGACGTGAACGCGCGCGCCAATTCTGACCACGTCGCCGGAATTGCCGCGCACGACCGACAACAAGAGACGTTTCAAGTCCACCGTCGCGGCCCAACGACGCCTGATGAGCAGGCCGTCGAGGCGATCAAGCGGCTGGCACTTCCCGACGCGGATGACTGGCAGACGGAGATCGAGGCGGATCATGCCAAGCATGTCCTGGAAGAGATGGCTGGCGTCCTGACGGCTCATCGCACGCCTTCCGCGCAAGACCTCTCCAGGTTTTTCATGGATGGCTGCCGACTTCCGCGCCTGCGGCCTGACCAGTTCGAAGAGTTGGTCATCGCGGGTCTGCGGGTCCGGCGTTTCGACTGCCGCGAGCCTGTGCCTTCGCCCCATCCGGCCGAGGCGCTGCGCGACTTGCTCGCTCCCCACGGCGATGCCGCAGATTTGCGGATCTTTTTTAAGATCGTGAATATCCAGCCGATGGACCACGGCCGGTTCTCGACCGACGTCTATCTCGAACTTTGTTCCGCGAAGGGACCCAAGGGC
>CAYMXF010000013.1:9900-25394 GCA_964393935.1 uncultured Planctomycetaceae bacterium | reverse complement strand
CCCGCGCCGAGCGGCGAGACGATTTCGTAGGGGCCCAGCTTCGCACCCGCTGCAATCATCGTCGAACCGTCCCTGACAAGATTGACTCCCGCTAGGTCTAGTCTAACACAAGACGAATAAAGAAGACTTGCAATGGGGCGAAGGAGAAGTTGTCGGGACAAGCGATTTCCACGGACCGTGGGTCGATGTAGCGCCCCGGCTACTTGAGGCCCTATTCCGAGACAAATCGTCCCACCGCGATCGTCCGTTTGCGGCTGTATTTCTTGCCCGACTTCAAAGCCGCGTTGACGGTCACTTCGTACAGACCAGGCTTTGCGTACGTGTGCGTCGGCGTAGCCTCGAACGATTCTTCATCATCCCCGAAAAACCACTTCTGCTTTACCACCGGCGGCACGGCGGTCAATTCAAATCGAATCGTCTGCGGCTCGTCCGGGTTTGGCACGGCCGCGCGGATTTGGATCCACATCCGCTCCTTGGCCACTTGCTTGAAATAGCTCCAAGGCAGCTTCGGGTCGATTCGCCGGTGCGTGCCGATGATCTCCTCCTCGTCCACGTAGAGCCCCTGATCGCGCATCCACTGAATACTCGCTCTCGTCTGATCGCGCAACACGTCCGTCTGCCCGTAGACCACCTTGATCGCCTGCCAGCGATCCAACCGATCCGACGGGATGTCCATGAACCGTGCATCGAACGATCCCTGGCGAATCATCAGCGCCCGAAAGATGTCCGGGTGTCGCAAGCCAGTGTGCAGGATGGCGTACGCCCCAGCCGACCAGCCGGTCATGAAGACCTGCTCCTCGGCGATGCGGTAACGCCGCTTGATCGCCGCGACGGTCGCGAGGATCGCCCGCTCGTCTTCGCGTTGAAGGGCGATCTGCTGGTCCGGCGGTGGGGGAAAATCACCCTTGGTCCCGGCGAGCCGCGGTGCGGCGACGACAATTCCGTTGCTCTGGGCGAAACCCGCCCATTCGCGCATCTGAAGATCGGGCGTGTCATACGGCCACGTCCCGTGACAGACGATCACGAGCGGCCAGGCCCGATTCTCACTGTAGGTACTCGGCACATAGAGCAGATACGGCCGTTGGGTGCTCTCCTCCGTCATCTCCGAAACCGGGGCCTGGGTCGGGAGCGTCGTTAAGGAGGGGCAGCCGCAGGTCAGCAACGTCACGGCCAGACTGACCGCGCGGCCCGTTTCAACAAGGATGCGACGTAGCCCCCGCACGTGATAAGCGACAACGATCGACATGGTCTGATATGATGGCCGCGAGAGCCTTCCGGTGCCACCAACGGCTTGCTCGCGGCCCCGGACGGCCCTATACTTTTTTTGGCTGTACGGCTTGCTTCGGAGCGTTAAATTCCCCTGAGCTGGACACCCTCAAACGGAGAAAAGACATGCCTGCCAAACTCGACGGCCGCTCGATCCTAGTCGTAGACGACGATCCCGACGTTCTCACCACCGTGAGGATGGCGTTCGAGGCGGCGGGAGCCAAAGTGACCACCGCCAACGACGGCAACAAAGCCCTGGACATGGCCAAACGGGTGGACCCGGACCTCATCGTGCTGGACATGATGATGCCCAAGCGCAGCGGCTTTCTGGTGATGGAATCGCTCAAGCCGAACAAGGGCGTCGGCACGCGACCCTATGTCATCATGATTACCGCCAATGAAGGCAAGCGTCACGAACTCTACGCCAGGCACCTCGGCGTGGACGAATATCTTAGCAAGCCGTTCAGCATGGATCGGATGATGGAAAAGGCTTGTGAACTCCTGCAAGGGGAGTTTATCGACCCGGAACAACCAAGATAATCGATCGCGGCGATTCACGTTGTCTGTAACTCTTTATTCCGGCTTGTTTTAGCTCTGTCTTGCGAAACGGCATTTTTTCTCTTATCCTAGTTGGATTAGGAAATTGACGACGCACATAGCGCCGCAGGGCGTGTCCACAGGAGAGTTGCACAGTCATGGCGTTAACGGCAGAGAGTAAAGGCGCGTTGGTCACCGGCTACCGCCGTCACGAGAAGGACACGGGCTCGCCCGAGGTACAGGTGGCGATCTTGACGGGTCGAATTCAGCAACTGGCGGAACATCTCAAGGCCCACAAGAAGGACCATTCGTCGCGTCGAGGATTGTTGAAAATGGTCGGTTCGAGATCGAGCCTGCTGAAGTTCCTGACGAGAACCGACCGCGAGAAGTATCAGAAGATCATTGATAGCTTGGGTCTGCGAAAGTAATCCGCAGGGAGCGGGGGCTCCCGGCACGTCGGCTGGCGTTCTTCCAAAGAAAAGGCCCGTTACGAAGGTTGCTGCGCGACTCACGCAACCGGTGAACGTCTGCACCGACGTCCCATTCCGTTTCGAAGAGGCGGGCAAGGGCGGGGTTGAAGGAACGCCCATCGGATTCACCCATGTGTTAAGTCGTTCTAGGAAGTGTCGTAGTTGTTGTGTCGTGTAGGCGTGTCGGAGAAGACGTAAGGTAGGCAAGAAAACATGAAGACGTACAGTGTTGAGGCGGAAATCGGCGGTCGTATTTTTAAGATCGAAACGGGAAAGCTGGCGAAACAGGCCGCGGGATCGGCCCTGATCACCTACGGCGAGACGGTCGTGCTCACCACGGTCGTCACCTCCAAACCCAGGGAAGGCATCGATTTTTTCCCTCTCCAGGTGGACTATCGCGAGAAGATGTACGCCGCGGGCAAGTTTCCCGGCGGTTTCTTCAAGCGTGAAGCCCGGCCCACGCAGAAGGAAATCCTCACCATGCGGCTGACCGACCGGCCGATCCGCCCGCTGTTTCCCGACGGCTTCATGAATGAAGTGCAGATCCAGGCCATGGTGTTCTCCTCCGACCAGGAGAACGACGCCGACGTGCTGACGATGTGCGGCGCTTCGGCCGCCCTGACCGTCAGCCACGTCCCCTTCGAAGGCCCGACCGCCGGCGTACGCGTCGGCCGAGTCAACGGCGAGTTCATCGTCAACCCGACGATGGCCCAGCGAGCGGAGAGCGACCTGGACGTCGTACTTGCCGGCCATAAGGACGCGGTCAACATGATCGAGGTCGCGTCGCTGGAACTGCCTGAGCAGGTCATTACCGACGCCATCGCCTTCGGCTTCGCGGAACTCAAGAAGATCGTCACCTTGATCAAAGAGCTGGGTGAAATGGTCAACGTCGAGAAGGTCTGGACGCCCCCGGCGAAGGACCGAACGATGGAGAAGCGCGTCCAGGAGCTTTGCGACCGCCTTGATCTTCGCGGGGCCAAGAAGCGAGACAAGAAAGCCGATCGCTACGCGGCCGTCGCTGAAATTTACAAAAAAATCAAAACCGAACTGGCGCCCGAAGACGCGAAGAATCTACCCTACACCGAGTCCGACGTCCATGCCGAGATTCAGAAGATCGAAGAACGAATCTTCCACAAGATGGTCCTCGATGAAGGCCGCCGGACCGATGGACGCGGTCCCGACGACATCCGAGAGATCATCTGCGAAGTCGGCGTCCTCCCGCGAACGCACGGCTCGGCCCTCTTCACCCGCGGCGAAACTCAGGTCCTCGTCGTCGCGACGCTCGGCACCTCCCGCGATGAGCAGACGGTCGACGAACTTTTCGAGGAATACAGCAAAAAGTTCATGCTCCACTACAATTTCCCGCCCTTCTGCACGGGCGAGGTCAAGAGGATCGGCGCCGTCGGCCGGCGGGAAATCGGCCACGGCAACCTGGCCGAACGGTCCCTACAGGCCGTCTTACCGGCGCCGGACAAGTTCCCCTACACCATCCGTCTCGTGGGCGAAGTGATGGAGTCCAACGGCTCGTCGTCGATGGCCTCGGCCTGCGGCGGCACCCTCGCCCTTATGGACGCCGGCGTACCCATTAAGCACCCCGTCGCCGGCATCAGCATCGGCATGGTGCATGACGACAATCGCTATATGCTGCTGACGGACATCCTCGGCGAGGAAGACCACTTCGGCGACATGGACTTCAAGGGCACCGGCACGCAGGTCGGCATCACCGCCGTCCAGCTCGACCTCAAGGCGCGCAGCATCAGCCAACAGCAGATCGCCGAGGCCCTCCAGAAGGCCAAGACGGCGAGGATGGTGATTCTCAAGGAAATGCTCTCGTGCATTGCGCGGCCGCGGACGGACATCAGCAAATACGCCCCGCGGCTACTTTCCATCAAAGTCGCCCAGGACAAAATCGGCAAGATCATCGGCCCCGGCGGCAAGGGCATCAAAGCCATCGAAGCCAATACCGGCGCGAAGATCGACATCGAGGACGACGGCACGGTCTATATCTCCTCGCACAATGCCGATGGGGCCCAGGCCGCCTACGAGATGATCGAGCAGATCAGCGAAGGCGTCCGCCTTGGAAAGGTCTACACCGGCCGCGTCACGTCGGTGAAAGACTTCGGCGCGTTCATCGAGGTCGCCCCCGGCCAGGACGGCCTCTGCCACATCAGTGAGCTGTCCGATGGCTATGTCCAGCGTGTTACGGACGTGGTGAACATCGGTGATACAGTGCGCGTCAAGGTCATCCTGATCGACGACACCGGCCGCGTGAAGCTTTCACGCAAGCAGGTCCTCCTCGAAGAGCAGGGGCAGGCGCAAGAAAAGCAAAAGGTGTGAGTCCAACTCGCGTATCGACGCCCGCACTCGAAATCCAAAGCCCCCGGCAAGCCTGCCTGGGGCTTTATTTTGTTGTTTGCGGCACGTCAAAACGCGATGCTCCCCGTTGATGTACAATCATTGGGAAATCGGGAACTACGTATGGCTGAGAGCGCCCCTCAACGAACCCCCGAGCAAACCGAAAGCGCCGCCGACCCTCTGGCCGAGCAGCTCGTCGAGTTGTCCGCCCTGACCGGCGGGCTGGCGCACGAGATTCGCAACCCGCTCTCCACGCTCAAGGTCAACCTTCAACTCCTCGACGAGGATTGGCAGCGCGTCGAAAGCCGGGAGGCCGGTCAACCCTGCGATCCGCGGGATGTCGCCCGGCGAAGTCGCCACAGGATCGCGATGCTGCTGACGGAAGCTCGTCGCCTCGAACAAATTCTACAGGACTTCCTGCTTTACATCGGCAAGTGTGAACTGAAGCGCGCGCCGCGCGACCTGAACCGGATCGTGCGCGAACTGGCCGACTTCTACCAACCGCAAGCGCAAACCGGCGGTGTTGAACTACGGCTGGATGTCTCGGAGGAACCGCTCGTGTGCGATGTGGATGTGAATCGCCTGAAACAAACGATTCTGAACCTGCTCATCAACGCTCAACAAGCAATGCCCGACGGCGGCAGGATGGATCTCCGCGTCGCCGCCGAAGGCGAGAAATGGGCGAGGATCGACGTACAAGACACCGGCCCCGGCATCCCGCCGGACCAGCAGGACCTCGTCTTCCGCGCCTATTACTCGACGAAGAAAGGCGGTACCGGCCTGGGGCTGGCGACGACGCATCGCCTCGTCCGCGAACACGGCGGCCGAATCGAATTATTCTCCGAGCCGCCGCGCGGCGCTCGGTTCAGCATCTACCTGCCGAGAATGAAAACGGAAGCGCTGAAAGAGTCGTGTTAGCGATGCCGGGAGAACGCGCCGGGCCGCTCGCAACCGGATCCCGTAGTCTTCGAGGCGCCACACTGGCGGTTGATCATCCGGGCCCCGAAGACGCTGGGCACGCTTCCCTGACCGATGCCGAAATTCCCGCCGACCACCGCACGGATGCCGCCCAGAAAATTGGGGTAGCCCAGCGGGTTGCCTTGCTCGGGGGAGGCATCGCCGGTCTGTTCATCGGACGACCCCAGGTAATTAACGGGGCTGCCGCCCCCGCCGGCCGGCAGCAGAAATCCGAAGCCGTGGTCATTCAACATCGTGAAGAGTTGGTCCATGCCCTGAAGGCCGTACAGGTCATTGACGCTCACATTGCGGTCGAACTGCACGTTATCGATCGCGCGAGCCATCCGCTGCGTGATCCACTGGCCCGGCGTCAGAAAGCGCGACCGCATCGCGTTCATGGCGCCGAACTGAGTCGACTGCGTCTGAATCGCCTGGACAAGCCCGCGGCCCTGCTCGGTCAAGAACATCTTAAACCGGCCGTCGGGACGAACCTCGAAGGCGAAGATGTCCGTCCCGCGCTTGCTCAGAGTGGCTGACGGCGACTGTATTTGCATGTCACTGCGGGTGCCACTCTCGGCGACGCCGGCTTTGATCTGACCGTACCCCAACTCGAGGCGGCTCTTGGCGACACCGTTCTTCAGCGAGAGTTCCGAGATTTGAACTAGAGTGCCGCTATCGAAAAGCAAGACGGTGGGCGGATCCGCCGGCCGCGCGACCAACTTCACCTTTCCGCGGAACGCCACCTTGATCTGTTGGCCTCCGTGAAGGGACTCGCCCTTTTTTAAGGGTTGCCATCCTCCGTTCGGAATCAGCTTCGGGTCAATCCCTGTGGGCCCGACGTGAACGCGGCCTTCGATCTCATTCACTTCGTAAACAAGCGACCCATCGTCCGCGGCCGGCTGGCTCCCGGCCGGCGCCGCGGGCGTCGGTTCCGCGAAGGCCGTGGCTACAAACAAAAAGCCCGCCAGCGCAGGCAACAACGCCGCCATCTTGAGTCTTCGTGTCATCTCAAAATCCTCGCTCGATTCGTGCCCGGTCGTCTCTCCCTCAGCCAGACCGAGCCGCCGACCACCCTAAAACGAGGGTCCGCCGGTAAAGCTTACGATACACATCCTGCGAACGCCAAATCGACGTTTTCCCCCGCCGACCCGCCGGGATCCTCCCGTTGTTAAAATCATTCCCTCTTCATGGCCTCGTTAGCATATCCTATGGAGCACAGCCGCCCTCGGCTGTGATATTCCACCTTCGCCTATCGAGCGGGCTGCGAGGTGGGCGGTACGATCAGGTTGCCCTGGGCGTCCCGATCCCCCTGGTCAGTCAGGTCCACGCCCTTCGTCTCATAGAGCCCCCGCTTCGACATCAGGTCGTCTGCCTTTCGCATCAAGCCGTACAACTCCGCGCCGGTCATGTACTGATAGTCCACCATCTCATCGATCATCTCTCGATAGATCAATTCCCGCAGGGCATATCGCCGGTCGCCCACGCCCCATGATCCAAACAGCATCGCGTTCACGCCGCCGCCGATCTTGCATATCCTACAGACCATGTGGGCTACGCTGCCCGAATCAACCACGTTCTCCGGCTGCAAGTTCCAAACGGCCCGGGCAATCCCCCGCGATTCAAGCTTTTGTTTGCGCTCCTCGAAATCCTTGCTCCCGTCCTGACCATCGGCAAGGATCAGCATCGCGCGGTACGCCTCATCGACCGTGACGAGGCTGACCTCCGCGAGGTACGCCTGGAATCCTTCGTCCGACAAATCGGTCGCTTTGACCGTGGGTTGCTCCTTGCGCGGTCCGGCACAGCCGGTGAAGAATCCGCTAAGGCCCAATGCGAGAATAAAAAAGGGCGTGAAAGCCCTGCGAGGATGCGAGTGCATGATTATAGCCGCCATCGAGGGGTCTCGTCAGGAAAAGCTTAAAATGACCATGTAATGCCGGTCAGCAAGAAAGTACGCGTCGTCTGGTCGGAAAAAGCGCTACCGGGGAAAAACGTGCCAAAACGCACAGTCCATGACAAATCGCTGAGAATACGATAGTTAGCGTAATAGTCCATTTCCCAACCCAAGTAACCGGACTGTTGGTCAGCGGTGCTGTCGCTCACCGCCGCGACTCGTCGGTTCTTGTAATACAGGTAATAGTCCGTCCCCAGCTCCAATTCTTTAGTCACCTCGATGTCCGGAAGCGGTCGGAACGAGCCGCCCGTCCGCCAAACATGGACATTCGAGAGACTCGGGGCGAAGGAGAGACCCGTATCCCGGAAGCCGAACCCCGAGAAGCTTCGATCGACGTGGTCGCTGCGATTCCCGCCCTCGGCATCGGTCGGACTACCCAGCCGATTCGCATCGCCGCTGGCAAACATGTACTCCGCCGAGAGGACCGGCTTGGTCTTATGCTTGAAATAGTAGTCGAGCCGCTGATCGAAGCCCCACGAGCGAATTGAGTCCTGACGGAGGAACCGCTTGTTGCCGTAGCTCTCGCCGCGCTCGATGACCCACTCGCTGCCGTAGCGCAGATTCGAAATCAATTCGCCCGTCGAGCCCCAGCCGATGTACGTCGAATCGTAACCGTATCCTTGCAACCAATCAAGCGGATCCTCGCCCGTCTCATCCTTTTGCCACGCGACATAAACAAACGGCTCGTGCCGATCCCAACCTTTGTATTTCTCCTCGATGATCCAGAACCTGCGATCGCTATGGTCCGCCACCGGCCGGCTGCGGTCGATGTTGGCCGTACTCTTGGGCGTCTTGCCGATCGTGATAGACGTCTCGAAGTCGTGCCACTCCCCTTGCAAAAGTACGTGATCGAGCGGCAAGTTGATCGCGTAACCCGTACCGGCATTCACGAGATCGCGGCCGGCTTTGATCTTCAACTCGAACGGTGCGTCATACGAACCATATAACCGCAGGGCCTTCGCCAAATCGAATTGATACCAGCCGCGCTCCAGATTCGGCCCGTCGAGATCGTCCTCGTTGGGTGTAAAGCTGTCGCCGTGGTTCCAATCGAGGTACGTCGTCCGCATTCGGGCATAGCCTTGATGAATGCCGCGGTCCGCGCTGATGTTGGTCCACAGACGCAGCTCGTTTTGGCGAAGCGTACGGCTGCTGTTGATGCCGTCATCGAAGAGGAAGAAGTAGGAGTTGTACCATCCGCCGTAGTCGACCCGGAACTTCTGCGCCGCCGGCAACTCGGCCTGAAGCTTGTTCTGGTTCTCCCGTTCCAGCGAGCGTTGTAGCTCGATAAATGCGTTAGAGGTGCCGCTATCCAAACTCCGTTGGGCAACGGCCGAACCGGGCCACGCGCCGATCGTGGCGATCACGAGAAGGATGCTCGTCGTGTTGGGTCGTAAGACAGTCCGCAATGTCCTGCCTACCTCCATGTGCCTTCGCGCGGAACTCCTCCGCACGGCGAACAGGTCCGGACCCCTTTGGCCGGCGATCCTTCGCCTCGGTTCGAGCATCGTCGTATGGAATCGGGCAATTCGCAAGACTCCCGTTTCAGCGGCTAAAAATCGACTCGGGTAGACGTCGGGGGCGGGTTCGGCAACCAATACGCGACCCGACCTCTGGACGAGCCCAATCGACCGTAACAGATCGATATCGTCTGGGTCCGGCGATCGGCTCAAAGGCGATCGCAGGGTCCCGGCGTGATTATTCAGGTCAGCAGCGGCAATCCCGATGGACGTGCACTGGATTCTCAATGCTGAGAAGTGTGGTTTGAAAAGAGGGGACCGGCCCCGTCAAAAACCAGGGCGGCCGCGATGACTGTGCTGTGACCGGCGATCTTGGAAACTAAATGGAACGGCTTAGGAACCGGGCGGCGGTGCAACTTTAGGCCGGTCGCTCCCTCGCCCACTGGCTTGTTTATCCTCGCCGCTTCGATCGGATTTGCCCTTCTGGTTGGGCGCGCTGAGCACGACGATGATCCCCGTCCCGTCACCGCGACCGTAAACGATCTTGGCCTCGACCGATTGTTTAGCCTGGAAATCGCCGGCCTCCAGCGGCTGGTTTGACGTATCCGTAAAACGGGTCACGCCGTCGACGATCTTGAGTTTGAGCTTGCGCGTGGGAATCGATTTGGGCTTGGGTGGATGCGCGGCGTTTTTGCCCGAACGAGGCGGCGTTGGCGCCGAAAGATCCTTCTCATCCACGTCCGGCCAATTACGCTCACCCTTGGGTTTGGCCTTCAGAATGATGAAATCACCCTGGATTTCCTCGATTATCCCGACGACTTCCATCGTGGTCAGCGAGAGTTTCAAAAGGTTTTTCTTTGCATTCGGCTTCTTGTCTTCCGTCGGATCGGCCAGGTCCCACGAGGCGTGGCAGTACAATCCCTTTACCAGCACTTCTGGAATTCGTTCCAAGTCGAATTTGAAATTCCCGGCATCGGGCACGTCCACGACCGGCTCAGGCTCTTTGATCAATTGCAGCCTGACTATTTTGCTCTTCTTGCCCTGAGGCTTGAAACTCAAAATGCCGATCAGGTTCGCGTCCTCTTTGCCGTCTTTGCCTTCCTTGCTTTCGCTGACCAGTTCGTACTTGACGATCTTTCCGTCTCCCTCGCCCGACGACGGAGTGTCCCGAGGTGGCTCCTGATTCGACGGCGGCGGGTTGGACTTTTGAGGGCCGCCTCCCCGCCGACGTCCGCCGCCGCCGGACGGCTGAAAAGCCTCTGACGGAAGAACGAACGTCGCCAACGCCAAGAGTGCGAGGCACCACGCGGGCCGACGACATGAAACTGTTTTTGAAACCGCTTGAGTCTTGATCGAACGCATGGGGACTCTCCTTTGGCTCGGAGTATGCTGCCGACGTCTCTTACCCCCAGGATGGCGGAACCGGCGGGTAGGTCCCGATGTTGTCATTCCGCATGAGATTATAGCCTAACCGCCCCTTCAACCTCTATGGGGTTCCGCGAAGATACCAGCCTTTCGAAATGGCCGAATACGGCCTATTTTCCGCAATAATCAATGATTCGAGCGATTTCGCTGCGGAGATGAGCGCGCTCGACGATTCGATCCACATAGCCATGTTCGAGCATAAACTCCGCCGTTTGGAAACCCTCCGGCAGCTCCGTCTTGACCGTGTTCCAGATAACGCGGGGGCCCGCGAACCCGATCATCGCCTTGGGCTCGGCCACCATCACGTCGCCGAGCATCGCGAAGCTCGCGGCCACCCCGGCGGTCGTCGGATCCGTCAGGACGGTGATATAGAGCCCACGCTGCGAATCGTGCCTCGCGAGGGCCGCGGACGTCTTGGCCATTTGCATCAGGCTGACCAGCCCTTCCTGCATCCGCGCGCCCCCCGAGCAGGTCACAATTATTATGGGCAGCGACTCATCAGTCGCCCGCTCGATGGCGGCGGTCACTTTTTCGCCCACGACGGAACCCATCGAGCCCATCACGAAAAACGGGTCCATTACGGCGAGGATGACGGCGCGCCCTTTGATGTAGGCCCGGCCCGTGATGACGGCTTCCGTTACGCCCGATTTCTCTTGAGCCTTGACCAATCGCTGCTTGTAGGGGATGTCATCGGACCAATCCAAAGGGTCCGTGGAAACCAGCGCTTCGTTGAACTCTTCGAAACTATCGGGATCGGTAAGTTGCTCGATCCGCGTCCGCGCATCGACGCGATAGTGATGGCCGCACTCGGGGCAGACGCGAAGCCGCTCCTCCAAGACTTTCTTGAAGATCATCTTGCTGCATCCGTCGCAGCGCATCCAGAGGCCTTCAGGAACTTCGACTTTCGCCATGTCTAACAAGTTGCTCCGACCGGGGGCCGATTTCGGCCCATTCAAGCCTCCTTGTTGCGGGAGGTTGCGGCGGGCCGCGGGTCATTATACCGCAAACCTCACACCCCGGAGGCGGTGCGTTAGCGCGTAAAAAAGGAACAGGACCTGGACGTGATTCCACGCTCAGGTCCTGCTACTGCTAGCAGAAGCAGAATTCTATCCCGCCACTTGGGCGGGCGAACCGGAAAACCGGTTCTGGTTGACGCGTGTGCCGTGTCCGCCGCTATGTTTGCGAACCTGGTTGTCGCCGGCACGGCCTATCAGATTACGACCACGCATCCGCCCTCAGGCGAGATCGCCGAAGCGATCCAACCCGGTGCATCGCAACCTGCTTGGAGCATCTCGCTCCGCTTCAATGCCAAAGGTTTAGCCGAAGAAGAGCAATGCCCAAGAGAGCGGCACAAAAATCAGGTCGATCAACGGATTGAGGTCGATCAGGCCGATTAACGCCGCGATAACAAAATCCAGAGTCATGTGTATTCCTTTCTTTTTTCTCTTCGAATCCAACGTCTTGCGCGCCCTTCAGAGCGCACCCTTCAGGCGCCGCTTAGTTGTAGAAGAACAACAGCGCCCAGGACAGCGGAACAAAAACCAAATCGATCAGGGGATTCAGATCGATCAGGCCAATCAAGGCCGCAATCACGAAATCGACACTTGCCATAGATAAAACCTCTTTGTTCCCAAACCTGTTTGTTATGCACTTCCACAAGAAACCCCGTTTACAGGTCTGATTAGCGGGAACATCTAATCAGCCCTGTAGGTGGGCTTCGACCTTGCCGCGCCTAAAGGACGAGGCGTATCAGGCTTTATCGCCTGATGTTGGACGCGGAGTTTAGCTAGTGGGTGAAAAGCGTGTCAAGCCCCTTGGACCCAATGTGACCGTTTTTTTGTATCTGAAGTGTCCAATAATTTAGCGTTTTCCAGCTGCCAGGCAGTTTTTGCGCTAGCGATCTTCCTACAGATAATATCCTTCGTTCGTTGTAACTAACTAACTACAAACGATTTACGTTAAAAAACTTTTCGGGAATGAGACGAAACCCGTTCGATCAGCCAAACAATTTGCAGAAGTTACATGCAAAATTCGCCACAGAGGCCACCGAAAAAAGACCGTCTATTTTCACGCAAATCGGAGTCGATAATATCCGCCGTCCCAGTCTTGCTCGAATCGTCCTCAGGTCAGTATTGGAACTGAGTGCCCGAAATGAGCCGCCGCACCACCGCGATAGAAGCCGCGATCCGACGTTACGCGAAGCAAGCCCTAGCCGATAGTTCGTAATATTACGGTTGAAACGAACAATCCCTTGGTGGAAGGCCGACGAACTGAATGCCTCGGCCGGTGATAACTCCTTCGAAACGAAGACGAGGAGGAAATGCTGCCGTGTTTGCGAACAAACCATCTGAACGTGCTGAACGCGCGCACCCAAGAGGCAAGGATTCCTGGGAATACGATCTGACGCCCGCCGCCCCTCGCTTTACCTATTCGTATTCGCCGCGATCCGCGGCTTCCGCCCGAAACGAACAGAACACACTAGAACGGCCGGCGGCTCAAGCGAGTCCCGTCATGGCGATGGTTCTCATTTTCCTGGCGGCGGCCGGCCTCTTTGCCTACTTTGCCCATCGCGGACATCTCGTTGGAGAAATCGCGTCGGTCGTGTTGCTGCCTTGCGCGATCCACGGCGTTTGGCGCGGCGGCTTTCGAAAAACGGCGATGCTCGCCGTGACGATGGGACTGTTCTACCTACTGAGCGTGAAGCCGGATTTCGCAGCGCCGCTGGTCTCCGCCATCGGCGGCCCGACCAGCACCGCCGCTCAGTGGGTCGCGGCGGGGGGGATCGCGCTGGTAGCCTGGATGACGACCTTCTTCCTCGCTCGGAAAATCCAACGGCGCGTCATCGCACCGCGTCGATTCCTTGGAGCAACGGACCGCTTTGCGGGAACGTTCGTCGGCGCTGCGGAAGGCGCGCTCGTGGTACTCAGCTTGTGCTGGTGTGCATCAAGCCTGCGGCCCTACGCGACGAATTTGGTTCACGCCAATGACACGGTCGCCGGCTCGCCGAAAGATCGAGTCGGCAAGTACATGTTGCAAATTGCCGAAGTGGCTGACGTTGGCCTGCTCGGCCGCATCACCCAGGCGACGAATCCGATCAACGAGGTCCCGGCGCTTCGCGACGCCATCGAACAACTCAATACCACCGGTCGATTCGACATCGAGTCGTTGGATCCCTCCACGGTGAACCAAATCCAGGGCCTGCTTCAACAAAGCGGCGTGTCGAACGACGTCGGCCTCGACTCTTTGCACCAGCAGGTCAAAGAGAACAATTCCGCACGTGACGCCGCCCATCGCCGGTAGCCGTCATCGAACAGCGGAATCAACTCCGGTCGATAGCGATGTGCCGCGAGCCGGCTGTCTTACAATCGCAGAAAGTTCGCAAGCAGCTTCGTTCCCTCCGTCGTGAGAAAGCTCTCGGGGTGAAACTGTACGCCCTCCAGTGGCGCGGTCTTATGCCGCAACGCCATACACTCGCGCTGGTCCGTCCAAGCCGAAACCTCGAAATCCCCGCTCAGCGTCCCCGTATCCACCATCAACGAGTGATAGCGCGTCGCCGTGAACGGGTTGGAGAGCCCGGCGAAGATCGTCCGCCCGTCATGATGAATCTCGCTCGTCTTGCCGTGCATGATCCGCTCGGCTCGCCCCACGACGGCCCCAAAGGCATGGCCGATGCACTGATGCCCGAGACAAACGCCCAGCACCGGAATCCGCCCGTGGAAATGCCGTATGGCATCGTTGGAAATCCCCGCCTCGCGCGGCGTGCAGGGTCCCGGCGAGATGACCAGGTGCGTCGGTTTCGCCGCATCGAGTTGGTCGACCGTGACCTGGTCGTTGCGATGGACGACGATCTCGTGACGAAGCGCCGGCTCCCCCAGCCCGATCTCCCCCAACCGTTGCACGAGGTTGTAGGTAAACGAATCGTAGTTATCGATGATGACGATCATCGTACGTCCTTGCTTCGACGCGGGCCCTTTGTAGCGTCGTCACGCCTATCGTATCATCCGATGCACACCCCCGGCCACTATCGGCCGAAAGGAGAACGGTCGTGTCCCCCGAGAAGCGCCCAGGCTTCGAAACGCTCTGCATCCACTTCGCCGAAGAGCGCGAGGCCAACCTCGGCGCGGCCGCTCCGCCGCTCTACCAGTGCTCCACATTTACCTACCCCACTGCCGAGCTTTTTGAACAGCGGCGTACCACAGAGCCCGCTCGCTACATCTACACCCGCGAATCCAACCCTACGACGCTGCTTCTGGAAAAAAAAATCGCCGAGTTGGAAGGGGCCGAAACCGCGCGGGCCTACTCCTCCGGCATGGCGGCGATCTCCGCGGCGATCCTCTCCTGCGTCAAGGCTGGCGACCACGTCGTCTGCATCGAAACGGTTTATGGCCCGACGCGACGGCTGCTGACGGACTACCTACCGAAATTCGGCATCGAGACAACCTACGTCCGCGGCACGGAGCGATCGCAGTTCGAAGAAGCCCTTCGTCCCAACACGAAGCTGATCTACCTCGAATCGCCGTCGAGTCTGCTCTTTGAGTTGCAAGACCTGGCGGCGGTCGCAAAGCTCGCCGTGAGCCGCGGCCTCTCCACGATCTGCGACAACTCCAACGCGACGCCCTACTTCCAAAACCCCGTCGCGCTCGGCGTCGATCTCGTCGTCCACACCGCGACCAAATACATCGGCGGCCATAGCGACCTCGTCGCCGGTTTCGTCGCCGGCGCGAATGCCCGGATGCAACCAATGGCGTCGATGGAGGGCGAACTCCTCGGCGGCGTGGCCGACCCCTTCTCAAGCTGGCTCATGCTGCGAGGTCTGCGCACCCTCGGCGTACGACTCGATCGTCACTACCAGAACGCGATGGCCATCGCGCGTTTCCTGGAGAGCGACGCCCGAATCGCCCGGGTCTATTACGACGGCCTCGAATCGCACCCGCAGGCATTCCTGGCTCGCAAACAAATGCGCGGCCACAGCGGTATGTTGAGCTTCACGCTCCGCGACTCCGGCCGCGAGCGGGCCTATGCCGTCGTCAACGCGCTCAAATACTTCTGCATCGCCGTAAGCTGGGGCGGTTACGA
>CAYMXF010000013.1:0-9800 GCA_964393935.1 uncultured Planctomycetaceae bacterium | reverse complement strand
ACCCGACGTTGGCGACGATCAAGCTCCTCATCCTCGACGTGGACGGCGTCATGACCGACGGCCGGCTGCCCTATGACGCCGACGGGTGCGAAATCAAGACTTTCTACGTGCAGGATGGGGGCGGTATCCATTTATGGCAATCGGCCGGCGGCGAGGTCGCGGTGATCAGCGGTCGCCAATCGCCCGCCGCCCTCACGCGCTGCAAGGAACTCGGAATCCGCCAGGTCGTGCAAGGCGTGGCCGACAAGCTCCCTGCGTACGAAGCGATTCGCCGCGAAGCCTCCATCAACGACGACGCCGTCGGCTTTATCGGCGACGACCTGCTGGACGTACCCCCGATGCGGCGATGTGGCTACCCCATTGCGGTTGAGAACGCGGTTCCCGCGGTAAAGCGCGTCGCACATTACGTCACTCAGCGGCGCGGCGGTGAAGGCGCTATCGCCGAGGCGATCGAACGATTGATGCGGCACAATGGCACTTGGTCCGCCGCCCTGGCTCGATTTGAAGCATGATACGAAAACGAATCATCATGGTCGTCGCTGCGTTCCTGATGGGCTTGACCGCCTACTGGGTCTTCTCCAGCGGCGATCGCCGCGTCCTACGCAAAGCCGATCCCGAAGCGACCGGCCGCGTCCGCCAATTCGTCTCCCGTCCGACCACGCAGGCCACCCAGACGATCAGCGAAACGGACATGACCTTCAGCCCCGGCGACATGACCCGCGTCCGCGTCTATGACGACGTGTCCGGCCGCCTCAAATATGTCTTCGAGGCCAAGTCCTGGGAACCGATCTCCGAGACCGACTTCCACCTCCGCGACCTGCTCATTCAGATCTTCATGCCCCGCGGCGAGATCACCTACATCAGCTCCGACGAAGCCCAGGTCACGCTCGCCCGCAAGGCCCGAAGCCGCGTGGACCCGCGCCACGGCTGGCTCAAAGGCCACGTCCAGATCACGATCGACCGCACGACGTCCGCCTGGCGCGAGTCGAACCCGCAGGTGGCTGATCGCTTCGCCCACCCCGACGATCTCATCAACATACAACTCCCCGAGGCCAAGTTCGACATGGACCGGGCCGAGCTGACCGCCGACGGCGATGTAGTGGTCGATAGCATCGAGGCCCGCATCGAACACGTCCGCGGCCTCACCCTCCAGTGGGACCAGGTCGACAACCGCATCGATGTCTTGCGCTTCAACCACGGTGGGACAATGGCCTTGCGCCGCGGCGGACGCATGGTCGACTTCGCCATGCCGGGAACGACGCGGGCCATAGCGACGGTTAAGAAACCCAATAATGCCGCCGCAACGACTCAATCGGCAAAGGCGGCGCTGGCCGCTCAAATCAGGGTCCCTCGCGCGCAGGCCATGAAACCCATGACGATCGACGTCCCGACCGCCGATGAGGCCGCGTCGGAAATTCGACTCGAAGGGGGCGTCGTTGCCGCCAACAAGCCCATGTCGATCGCCGACGCGGAGCCCCACAGCCGCGCAACCACATCGTCGCCGGCCTCGTCGCCGCCGGGCACTCTGCGAAGCCCCGACGCCCTCGCCACGGCCGTTGACACGTTGCGGAGCGAAGCCAAAGCCGGCGCCTCCGGCGAAATCATCCAAGGCGGCGTGCTGGATACGCTGCTCAAGAAAGGCGCGCCGAAAGTGCATACCTACCGCGCGGTCTTCAACAACAAGGTCGTCGTCGAACAAAAGGACGGCCTGCGCACCATCGGTAAAATCGAAGCCGACAAACTGGAAATCAACTTCGACTTCGGCAAGAAACAACGTGGCTTGGCCTCGGACGGTCCATCCGGCAGCGCCAAGCCCGACGCCGCCGCGGCAAATCCGACGACGCAACCCGCTTGGCAGACGCCCATCGACGCCCAACCGCCGACCGATGACAACACCAGGCTCGTGCTCACCTGGGATGGCCCCCTGGAAATGCGGCCGATCCGCGTCGATCCGGCCGAACAGACCGGCCAGCGCTTCGACGCCATCGCCACCGGCCGGATCGTCAAGCTGCAAAGCGAGCAGGGCACCGGCTCCTGCACGCAGCTCGTGTATCGCCATGAGCGCCGGCAAGTCTGGCTCTCCAGCGCCACGGATCAGCCGGTCGAAATGGCCGTGAGCGCGGCGCGCCGGCTTTCCGGACGCGAAATATTCTTCGATCAACGTCGCGGCCTGGGCCGCATCGACGGCGCGGGAACGATGATCGATGATCGGCGCGAAGAATCGGGCGAAGCAAACCCCGCCGACGTCCTCGCCGCGCTCTCCGATGCATCGAACGACTCCCGCAAGGAAAAGAAGCAGCGCGACCCCGTCAAGATCCGCTGGTCTCGCGGCGTGGACTTGGAAGTCGGCACGCGCGAGATCGACGCCATCAACCCCGCGACGGGCCTCAAGGAATCGAAGAACCGCGAATTTCTCCGCCGCGCGTGGTTCCACGGCGACGTGTCGATCGACCAAGGCGACGAGAATTTGACCGCCCAGGAAGTCGCCGTCACCTTCGGCCTTCCGCTCGCCAAGGAAGAAGTCGCCGACCACATTCAACATCTCAACATGTCCGGCGCGGTAAAGCTGGTCCGGGCCGACGAACTCATCGCCGCCGAGCGGCTCGACGTCGAGATGACGATCACCGCCGACGGCCGCAACATCCCCAACATCGTGGACGCCGCCGGCCACGTCCTCGCGCAACAAGGCAAGCGCGAAGTCCGCGCCGAACAAATGCACGTGGTCATGGGACTGTTCAATCCGCCGCCGGCGCCCGCCGTACACGGTCGTCCCGCATCGATACCCAAGCCGCGCCTGGGTATGGAATCCATCAACGCCGCCGGCGATGTCCTCATCGACGACCCCGATCAGAATCTCAAGATCAGCAAGGCCCAATCGCTCAAAGCGCGGATGCGCGGTGGAAACCAGCTCGTCCGCGCGACGATCATCGGCCGGGATCCCGAGAGCTACGCTTGGGCGCGCTACACCGACACCGCCATCCACGGACATCGGATCGAAATCGACGTGGATAATCAGGCCGTCGACGTCCCCGGTCCCGGCGCAACGTGGATGGTCTCGCACCAGGATTTCGGCGGCCGCAAGCTCTCCAAGCCGACGGCCGTGAAGACGACGTGGCGCGATAATATGCAGTTCCGCGTCGCCAAAGATTACGGCATCTTCGTCGGCAAGGTGCACAGCGAGTCCGAGTCCTTCTCGCTCAACTGCGACAAGATGACCGTCCGCTTCGGCCGCACCCCGTCGCCGCCTGAAAAACAAGGCGAAAAGAAAAAGCCGACCGGCTTCTGGGCGCTTGGGCCGATCACCGGCGACAAGGCCGAGGTCCGGCGCGTCGCGGTCAATGGCCCGATCGGCGAGCGTAAGCGCCCGTCCTATGTCGTCGCCGAAGGCCACGCCGAGGCCCTGAGCAGCAATTACGGCTCTTCCAAGGACAACACCATCCCCGGGCGACTCGAGAGCCGCGCGCGGATCGCCGCCGACCAGATCGCCGTCGACCTTGTCGCGCAGCAGATGTCCATCCCCTTCCCCGGCACGCTCCTGATCGAGGACTATCAGTTCGATGAGAAGCGACCCCGTAACGGGACGCTGCGCGACGATAGCGGGCCCGCAATGATGAACGCCATGCGTAGCGACGGCCCGAGCCAGACACTCGTCGCCTGGGAAAACTCGATGGACTACTTCGTCGACCGCAACCTCGTGGCCTTCGATCGCGCCGTCTCGATGGTGCATCGCAGCGGCCAGGAAATGGTCCTCAAAGGCGAACTCGCCACGGCCATGAAGTTCGACATCGATAAGCTCAAGCTGCTCTCCAAGGGAAAGCGGGCGACGTTATCCTGTAGCAATCTGCTCCTGGAGTTCCGCGGTGGGACCGGCAACAGCTTCAGCGCCGCCGATCCGATCATCCGCGCCACCGACCTCGAACGCCTCATCGCCAAAGGCGCCGTGCATTTCCAGGAAGACACCAAGAGCCTCATGGGCGAACACCTGCAATATCTTCGTGACGTGAATGAAATCCGCCTCGAAGGAAGCAGCCGTCTCGAAGCGCGGATCATCGATCAAGACGAACGTTCGCAACGTCTCTCCATGTGGAAAGGGCCGATCTTGATCTGGGACCGCAAGACCAACCGCATCGAAGCGCCGCAAGCCACCATCAGCTCAAGCCGGCGATGAGCGGTGCCGCCCGCCACCAACCAAGTTGTTCACGATAACAGTGCAATGCAACCCTTCGCATGCTCCGTGCGTGCGCACAAAATATTTTTTCACTCGCGCTTGCCTTCGCACATCCGCGGGGAACAATTAAGACGAGAAGGCCGAGAAAAGGCCGCGTGTCGTCGGGCATCAACATATCTTTGGTGCCGCAGGTCATCTAAAAACGGCGAAACGAGGCGGCTTCGAGAGGTCTTCAAAGTCCGGCCGGTCGGCCGGGCGAGGTGTTCGCAAGACGCCCCTGTTTCTGGCGTCGCTCGAGAAACGAAAGAGAACTCGCACTTCACCGATTCGTTTCTCGCTACGGTTGATCGCGTTGGACCGATGCTTTAGTCGGGCCGGCGTCCAATTCAACGGAAGGAAGAGGGAATAGAAGCTGCGGCCGGACCGCGCGTCAGGCCGAGGTGCGGACTCCGCGCAACGAGCGCGGCAGGACGTCGATGGGATGCGAATCATGACGATCGGCATGACAAAAAACGATCATCGAATTCGCCAAGATCTGTGGCATCTTTCTTTCCTCCGTTCAGGCGGTCGCGAAATAGAGCGCGGCTTCCTTCCGTGGCTGACGACATGTGGAGTGGGTTTCCGACAGCCCGGCGAAGTCGGCCCTGTTTCGCGGCCCCTGACGAATGGAAAATGTAAGGCGGGCTCGGCCCGTCGATCACACGCGATGGTTTCGGACTTCGTGCAACAGTTTGTTGGAGCAAACGGGAGTGGGGGGTCGGGAGTGGAGTGGCCGTCAGAAGCATTCGCCTGCGCGGTCGGCGCTGTCAACGCCCGACGCCGGGCCCGTCATCGACCGGCTTGGCCTCGGACGCTTGGCGCCTGCCGCGCAGGCAATCAGGTCGGAACCGCGATCCGCCGCGGCCCGGAGCGCCGCGCGATGTTCGGGACAACACTCGGCGTTCCCACGATCTCGGTTCGGACGACTTCGAGCTTGACTGGCACGAAGGGGAAAGAAGCATTGTTGGGCTCCTACGCGACCGGTCGGAAGGAAAGGCAGTCGGGATTCGCGCGTGACAATGGCTCGCCCCGCGCAGAATTCCGGCATAAGACGCTTTCCGGTGGGGTGGCGGCCGGTCGCGTGAGTGTGGTGGCCGCGTGCTAATCAACGGGGAGAGGTTGCGCGGCTTTCCACGATAAAGGCCGTGGCGGATTGCGGGAAATCCGCCATGGCCGATTTTTTTTGAAGGGGGAGCCTGGGCTCCGAGCCCGTTCTTACATTAGACTCCTTCTGAAATCTCCAATTTCAAACCGCTTATTAGGGTGGCTTGCGCGGTGCTGACGCACGCCCGTGGGTTCGATCCAGCCATCGAACTGATCCCCAAGCCGCCTGGCGTCGCCGCAATCGTCTGGTCCGGTGCCCCACTCGCCGGTGAGATGCACACCGTTCGTGCGCCTCACCCGCGATGCCCGTCAATCGAGCCGACAGGGGTCTCACCTGCTTCAGTTTAGCGCCACAGCCCATGCCGGTAGGCCGCCGGCCGGGTCGCTGTGCCACTTCGCACGCTCCACGTTCCGATCGCCTCGCGCGTCTGATTTGACCTGTCGGCGACCGTACTTTCGTGCCATCGCTGCAAGATAGCGGCTGGCTTGTGACATATATCCTGTAGCGAGCCCCCTGAACCTTTCTGCATGGAGGAGAAAAGATGCATCCGCCCCGCCCGCAATCTAGTTCAGTCCGCGGCCTCGGCCGCGATCACCATCCCCACCGTGCCCATCGGCAACGTCGGCATCTACGCCGCGAACTTCAACGGCACGTTCGACATGGGTGGGAACGTGTGTGAGTGGAACGAGGCAATCATTAACGGAGGTTTGTGATGAAAACCGCGCAATTCTGTTTGGCTTCAATCCTCGGTGCAATGGTGCCCGGAGTTTCGCTCGGAGTCGGGCCGCTGCCGGACATTCCACAGGGAACCATCTCGATCCACCTGAACCCTATCGCGACAGGAATGTCAGCCCCGCTCTACGGATTCAGCCCTCCTGGCGACACAAGTCGCCTCTTTGTGCTCGAGCAGAATGGGCTGGTGCGCATTATCCAAAACGGGAGTCTGGTTGCGGGGTCGGCGTTGGACATTCAAGCTCGTGTCGCGCCGCCGCTGAATCCGGCGAATGCGAACGACGAGCGAGGACTACTCGGGCTGGCATTTCATCCCGGCTTCAACGATCCGCTGAGCATCGGATTCCGCACACTGTACACCTATAACAGCGAGTTGATTCCAGCTGGACAGGGCGTGACGTATCCAGCGCCGAACGGCGCTGTGCAAAACTACAAGAACGTCATTAACGAATGGAAGATGACCGCCGATCCCAATGTGATCGACCCGACGTCCCGCCGCGAGATCATCTCGTTCGGCAAGAACGCCGGCAATCACAACGGCGGCACTGTCGCGTACGGTCCGGATGGATATCTGTATCTCGCACTAGGTGACGGCGGCAACGCCAACGATGTCGGCGCGAGTCACATCGAGCCCGGCGGCAATGCTCAAAACCTGACCACTCCGCTCGGAAAGATGCTGCGCATCGATCCGGTCAACCCCGCGCTGAATCCCGGCAGCCCGGATCCGATGAGCCTAAATGGCCAGTATCGTCTGCCGGCTACCAACCCGTTCCAAGCTCCGGGGCAAGTCCCCGAGATCTTTGCGTCTGGATTGCGAAACCCCTACCGCTTTGCATTTGATCGCGCCAATGGCCAGTTGATCTTGGCCGATGTCGGCCAGAATACGATCGAAGAAATCGATCGCGTGACGATCGGCGGAAACTACGGATGGGCCGTCAAGGAAGGCGACTTTCTGTTCAACCGCGTGACCGGTCCTGGCGGTGCCGCCGGCACCGTCGGAGCGCAGAGTCCGGGGTCGCCGGCAGGACTTATCGATCCAATCACCGGAACACTCGGAACGCTCGAGTATGACCACGATGACGGCATCTCGATCACCGGTGGATTCGTCTACCGCGGCAGCGCGATTCCCGAGCTTTACGGCATGTACGTGTTCGGCGATCTCGCGCTCAGAACCGCTCCGGTTCGTGCCGACGGGCGGCTCTTCTACGCCGATCTCACCACCGGCATCATCAATGAATTCCTGCTCCCGCAGTTCGCCAACGACCTGCTCCCCAACGGGTTGACCGTGCATGGATTCGGCGAAGACGCAACCGGTGAACTCTATGCGATGGTCACCAACACCCCAGCAAACGGCACCGGCGGAATCGTCTATGAGCTCGTGCCCGAGCCCGGCACTTTGTGCCTGCTTGGAATCGCCGCGGTGTTCGCTCTTTGTCGCCGTCGAGCCCAATGACCACATCGACTATCATGGAGCAGACTTTGGAAGTGCGTTTCGCCGGGTGATGGTTGAATTCGCCCGCGAAGTTCCAGGGGGCGGTGTCCCCGCGCCTCCGATTCGGGGGAATGAGGGAAGGACGGATCATGCGGCGACAACTTCAATGCGGGTGCGTCGTGTGGTGCAGCGCGCGCACGGCGGTCTTTGTATTCCTGTCGGCGATTTCGATCGCCCACGCGACGCCGCCTACATCGCAGGCCGTGGTGCGACCCTCACAGGACGCCTTCGCTCGACAGGCCGCGCCAACAACGAATTACGGCGCGGCCGGCGCGCTGGCGATCGCCGGCGAAGACGCGGTGAATGGGTTGGGGACGCCCCAGGGTCCCTACGACACGGTGATCCAGTTTGATATGAGCGGACCGATCCAGACGTTCAATACGGTACTCGGCGTCGACGGATGGGCGTTGTCGGCCGCGCGGCTAACCGTCACGGAGGTAGGCGCTCCGACCAATTTCATCTTCAACCGCGGTGTTGGGGACTTTCAGGTGTTCTGGTTGTCCGACGACAACTGGGTGGAGGGGCCGGGCTCGCCGCTGTTTCCGGTGATCGGCACCGGAAACCAGATCACCTGGAACCTGCTCCAGACGATCCTGGCCTCGGCGAGCCTGTCATCGATGGGCCAGTTTTCGAACTCGCTGACCAACGGGCCCCTCACCTTCGACTTGGCCATGCCCGCCGAGTTCGTCGCGGACTTCAACGCGGGCGGTCCCGTCTCGCTCTACCTGACGCGGGTGACCACCACGCTCGGATTCACGTTCAACTCGCGAAACTACTTCATCGAGACGCAGTTGCCCGAGCTGCTCCTCACGGCGACATCCGTCCGCGGAGACATGAACTGCGACGGCGCCGTTACCGTCGACGACGTTCCGCCGTTCGTCCTCGCGCTGCTCGATCCGGACGCCTACCTCGCCATGTTCCCTGATTGCCCGCTTTCCCGCGCGGACCTGAGCAACGATGGCTTGAGGAACGGCACGGACATCGCGCCGTTCGTCTCGTGCCTGCTCGGCGGACCGCAGGCCCCTGCGCTGCCGGCACACTCTGGCGCGGGCTGACACTGACCACTGTTTCGGCGCGAAATGGAAGCGCCGAACTGACGAACCTAGAATGCTGATGAGAGTCAATTCAGGACCTCACTGCACAGTGAGAACGGCCGCCGAGTACGTCGCTCGCAAAGCAATGGAGGAGCATTTCATGGCACGAACTCCATCACTCGTCCTCGCGTTGTCGCTCGCGGTATGGCTGAGCTGCAACACAACGAACCCCGTTACCGGCGGGACAGGCGGCTCGGGCGGCAGCAGCGGCACGGGCACCGCGAAGACTTTCCGCGCCACCCTCACCGGCGCCCAGGAGACACCGCCGGTGAACACCACCGGATACGGAACCGGAACCTTTGACCTCAACGCGTCGCAAACGCAGCTCACGTATCACATCACGGCTTCGGGGCTCTCCGGGCCGGTCACGATGGCTCACTTTCATCGCGGCCTGGCCGGGGTGGCAGGCCCGATCGTGAAAGGATTAACCGATACGGTCACGGAGAGCGGCGGGCAGGTGACAGCCGACGGGACATGGGACCTGACCACCACGGATGTCAGCGACCTATTGTCTAGCGGGATTTACGTCAACTTCCACACCGCCCTGTACACATCGGGCGAGATTCGCGGCCAGTTGATCGAGTAGTAGTCGGCTGAATTGCCAAGCCGTAGGGCTGCGAACTGGGAACGTTGTTTGCAAAGTATCGCGCCGGGCTGCACTGACGACGGCACGATCCTGAACCTCCCTTCATGCCCCGTTCAGCCAGGCACGCTCCCGGCGGAATCTCCAGCGTCATCAATTGACCTGTCCCGTTTTTCGCTCCGAATACCGGCAGCACCCGGCGCTTGAAGGTAGCGGAAGGCGTCCGTTCGGCTGAGCGTGGTGGGCGCGTGCTAATCAACGGGGAGAGGTTGCGCGGCTTTCCACCGATAAAGGCCGTGGTGGATTGCGGGAAATCCCCCATGGCCGATTTTTACTCATGTCGATCGATAGAAGCAACCGGTGCGCGGAAACTCGGTGCGTTGAAACTCGGTACGCGGAAACTTCTCAACCCGCCGCCCCACGACGAAACGACGTCAATCGGCTCCGGCGCAGTGTTGCCGGAGAAGCTGCGGCAAATCCTCGGTGAACTTCGAGCGGGCCATGATCAGGTCCGCCCCGGCCTGCTCGGCCGCTTCTCGCAACGCGGATTGTACGTGTGAATAAAATGCGACGGTCGTCGGCCTCGA
>CAYMXF010000012.1:0-25825 GCA_964393935.1 uncultured Planctomycetaceae bacterium | reverse complement strand
GTTTGAAGGTCCGCTGGCGTGTCCCGGTCGGATGGGGATTTTCCAGTCCGGTGGTAGCCCAAGGTCGGGTCTACCTGGCCGATTCCGAGTTGGTGAACCCCAAGGCCAGGGAACGCCTCCGCTGTTGGGACGAAACGACCGGCAAGGCGCTCTGGACTCATGCCTATGAGGTCGCCTACCCCGACTGGGCATTTGACCCTAAGCAGGAGAGCGGTCCCGTCGCGACACCCATTGTCCAGAACGGCAAGGTGTATACTTTGGGAAGGCTAGGCCATCTCTTCTGCCTCGATGCGCGGAGCGGCGACATGCTCTGGCAGAACAACTTGGAGAAGGATTACCAGGTTGTGTGGTCCCCGGGCACGCCGTCCCCGTTGATCGAAGGAGACCTCCTGATCCTTCTCATCGGCGGGAAACCCGGCGCCTGCGTCGTCGCTTTGCATAAGGACACCGGCAAGGAGGTTTGGAAGGCGCTGGAGGAATCGCTGACATTCAGCTCGCCGATCGTCATTTCATCCGGCGGGAAAAAACAACTGATTGTCTGGACGCAAGAATCGGTGACTTCCTTGGACCCGGCGGCGGGCAAGACCTACTGGCGGCAGCGGCTCCTCACCAGCGGCGATTATGCGGTGTCCACCCCGGTCTTTCACAAGGACCGATTACTGATCGGCGGCTTGATGTTCAAACTGGACTCCGACAAACCCGCTGCCACTGTGCTCTGGCCGGCGTCGAAAGCTACATCCCGAAGAATCTTCAGCCATACCTCGACCGCGCTGTTCCGGGGCGACCATCTGTTCTCCGCCAAATCGTCGGGCGAATTGGTCTGCGTGGAGGCGAGCACCGGCAAGCAGGTCTGGGAGTCGGATAAAGTGACCGACCTGAATAATGGGGCGAGCATCCACCTGACTCCGAACGGCGATTCCGTATTGCTCTACACCGACAAAGGGGAGCTGATTCGTGCCCAGCTCACTTCCCAGGGTTACCAGGAGATCAGCCGCGTCGCCGTGCTGGAACCAACTTTCCCGTTCGCGGGGAGGAACGTCGCCTGGTCTCCTCCGGCCTATGCCAACCGTCACATCTTCGCCCGCAACGGCAAAGAACTGATCTGCGCCTCCTTGGCGGTGAAGCCATGAAGGGCGCGCAATCAAGGCAAGAAGGGGGAAGAGGGGGTTCGCACCCGCCCGACACTGGGCTCGATGAAGCCATGGTCAGTCGCAGTATTCAGTGAACTGACCGAACTCGTCGAACTTCAACTTGATCGTGGTCTTCTTCTGCTTCTCTTCCCTCGTCTCTTGGCGATCCTTGCCCGTCTTGGTCTTCCACTCTACCCAGCGCACCTTGAATTTGGCCTTGGTCAACGCACCGGTGTCATCGTCAATATCCTTGGCGACAATCTCCACGGCAATCCGGTTACCGTTTCGATCGAGCCCGCGGGCGAAGGAAAACTGGTCAAGTGCGAGTTCCCGCAAGTTTTCGTCTCTCCATTGGGCGACCGCTCCATCCGGATTTCGCTTGAGCGGTTCGACGACCGCCGCCGACGGCCGCTGGTAGACCGAATACGCCCGAGTGGAGGGAGGTGGCTGCGGTCGCGGAGGCGGGGAGACGCCCTCCGCGTTCCTGACGAACGCACCGACCGTCTGATCCTCGGGATGGGCCGCAGTGTATTGATGAAAGGTCTGAAGGCCCGTCGTTCGATCGCCGCCGAAATACTGCACGAAGCCGAGCAGCCATTGGAATCGCGAATCATCCGGCCGCGCGCGGGTGAGATTCGCGAGCAGATCGACCTGCCTCTGAAAGGACTGGGCGTCGCCGAAACCCTTTCCCAGATCGAGCGGCGTAGCAGCAAGATCGGGCGCCATCGCCATCGCGTCGTGAACGGCCGACGCCGCGTCGCCGAAATTGCCGAGGGCGAAATCGCTGAGCCCGAACGACACCCGGCTGCGCGGATCGTCCGGCGCCAGTTTCATCGCGCTCTCGAAGCGCTCCCGCGCCTCGTCATAATGGCCGACCTGAAACGCTTTCTCCCCCTGTTCGAGCAGCCCGGCGACCCGTGCATCGTTCGCGCTCGATCCGGCTCCATCCGGTTCGGTCGTCTCTTCATCCGGGGGCGTCACCGTCACGGTCTCGACGTCAGCCGGCTCGACATGAACCGAGTTATCAACAAAATACGGGTATTCGATGACCGTTGCCCCGCCATAGACCCCATAACCTAAAAAGCACGAGCCCGCGAAACAGTTCCACGGGCCACAGTAGTAGGGCCTGTCGCCGCAAGCGAACACGCTTCGGCCGAACGCACCGCATCCGAAGAATCGCGAGCCGCACCCGCCGCCTCCATGGCCATACCAGCCTCCGCGACCGATGCCTCTCCAACCACCTCCGCAGTGACCGCTCCCGCCGTTCCAGGATCCTCCCCGGTGAACGACTCCGCCGCGACTTATTCCGCCACCGTGGCCGAACCCACTCAACCCTCCGCGACTGAAGCCGTCGCTATGATTGAAATTGCCCGACGGGCCCCGGTTGACCGCGCCGCCATGGCCGAAAGATCGATTGAACGAGCCCGAATGACTGCCCGCGAACGATCCAAAGCGCGGTGCAGACGACGAGCCGCAGTTGCGACCGCCCGAGAAGCTCCGCGTGCCTCCCATGCGCGCGCCGCCGAACGAGCCCCGCCCACCGCCAACGCTCCCGCCCCGGAATCCGCCGCCCCCCCTCCTTTGGGAATAGGCGGCCGGCGTAATGAGCGCAACCGTCGCGATGAAAACCTGAAAAATTCGACTAATGCGATGTAATCGTGATCGGCTTGCAGCCTGGATTGGAGATACGACGTCCATCGTCCACCCTCCAAAAGACGTAGACATTCTAGCAAACGGATTCGCGGGTTGCTGGTATTCCCGCGATTTCCGCGTGGCAACAAGCCGACATTGCCCAGATAACCTTGCTCGGCTTACGCCGCCGGGCCGTTTTCGGCCATTGTACAGCCTCCCGACGCCAAGGAACCGACCGCCTGCCGAACCGTTGACCCGAGCCCTGGATTTGTGGTCTATTACACTTAACCCTGAGCCGCTCTGTCGGGGTCGATGCTCGAGCAACGTACACCAAAAGGATTGGACCGATGTGGGACAAGGCCGGGATAGCGTATCTCCGCTGTATGGTCCTGTTGGTGGGTCTTCTGTCGGTCGCGGATGCTTTTGGAAGCGATCCGCCTAGTCCAACGGACCTCGCCTGGGCGGGGCGAGATCGGTTCGCCGTGGCGACCGAGCCGCAAGAGCCGGCCGCCGCACCTTCCGGCGCGCACGATCCGCGCGACCCGCAAGACGAAGCCGCGCCGGCGGCAGGCGCTTCATCAACCGGCGGGCCCTGTGATCCCTGCGACGTAAACTGCGATTCCATTCATGACTTCCTCGATGTCCCGCCCTTTGTGGAGGCCCTTGTCCAGGAGGCGTCCGGGTGTTCATCCTGTGGAGGAGATCTCGACGATAACGGGCTCCTCGATGGGCGTGATATTCAGCCCTTCGTCGACTGCTTGTTATCCCCTCCACCGCCGATGGGAGCCTGTTGCACCGGTACGGACGCGTGTGTTGTGAGCCTGCAGTCTAGCTACGCGGGACTTTGGATGGGTCCGGACAGCACCTGCCAACCGAATCCCTGCGCCTTCGGCAACCTGACCGCCTACCGGCCGCAGCACGGCGCGGGTTATTTCCCGTTCGCGAAGACCGCCGTGGCCGAAGCGGACGAAGAGAGCGCGGCATCGGGCGGCGCCTGGCGGAGGCGATCATCGAAGAGGCCCGTGCGGCCGGCTATCGACGGATGTGCCTGGACACCGTGCCGTCGATGCAGGCGGCCATGTCGATCTACGAATCCTTGGGTTTCAAGGACGGGGAGCCGTATGTCTTCAATCCCGTTCCCGGCGCGCGGTTCATGGAGATAGTGCTCAAATCGTGAGTCAATCACATGGGGGGCGAAACAAATCCCGATGGAGATCAAGTCGGGCCAGACCATTGCGAGCAACTTCTTCGCGGACGCGAAAGATCCGCGCGCGATCACGGCGGGCAACTCGCCGGGGAGATGTCTAATAGCAGACAGGTGAACAGTCGCGTGTCGTCGCTGTCGATGTCGCCGTCGCCGTCGAGATCCGCGGCCGCGCAGTTGCAGCCCGGCAACGGAGTCTGGCAGCGTTCCATGGGGAATGTCGCTCCAAACTTCCACCGCGTTTATAATCACCGCTGCCCACAGTTTGCGATATATTGCGCAGCAGAAGGTCGTTCTATCCATGGTCGTTTCCATCACCCAGATCGTCGTGGTCGCGGTCATCGGCTTCATCATCGCCGGTGTGTGGCTCCTCCGCCGCGCGCTTTCGGGCGACGAAAACCACACGAAGAAGCTGCGCTGCCGCGCGTGCGGACAATCATCATCGGGCGGCGCGAATTTCTGCGGCCACTGCGGCGCGCGATTGACGTAGACCCGCCAACTCGGCAATCTACCGTCTGAAAGGAGTACGCTTTATGTCTGATACCCCGCTGCGCTCAGGCCGCTCGTGGCTCCCGCCGATGAGAATCCCCCGCTTGGGCGGAATCGTCGGCATTGGTTTGCTGGCCTTCGTGGCCCTACTCGCGTTCTTCTGGTTCATCGTGCGCGTCGAGGTGCCCTCCAACCATCTCCTCGTGCTCATCCACAAGACCGGCGGCGTCCTGCCCACCGGGCTGCGCGAAGAATTTGGCGACCAGGTCATCCTCTATCCCGAACTCGTGAAGATGGTCTCGCAAAAGGCGGGAACGAGCGAGGACGACGTACGAACAGGCTACAAGGGCATTCGCTTTGAAGTCCTCACCGAAGGCCGGCACTGGTACAACCCCTTCAGCTACGAACGACAGGTCGTCCCCGCCACGCTCATCAAGCAGAACGAAGTCGGCGTGCTCATCCGCAAGTACGGCCGGCCCCTGCCTTTCCCCAAGACCGTCGCCACCCTGCCCGACGAGCGCGGTCCGGTCGCCGACGTGCTGACGCCCGGCCGACAAAATATCAACCCGCTGGCCTACGAGGTGCAGAAGTTCCCGGCCATCGCCATCTCGGAAGGCCACGCCGGCGTCGTTACCTTGCTGTCGGGCAAGGATCCGGCGAAGAAAAACACCTACGTCGTCGAGCCGGGCGAAAAGGGCGTGCAGCGCGCGACGCTGCCGCCCGGCCTCGAATACATAAACCCCTATCTCAAGCAGATCGACATCGTGGATGTGCGCAGCCAGAAGTGCGACATGGTCGGTCATGACGCCATCCACTTCCCCTCGTCCGACAGCTTCACCATCACGATCGAGGGAACCATTGAGTGGGCCATCCGCCCCGACCACGTCGCCGAAGTGACCGTGGCGTACGGCGACACGCGCGACGTCCTCGGCAAGGTCATCCTGCCGAACGTACGCAGCCTCGCCCGCATCCAGGGCTCCAAGCTCCAGGCCCGCGAGTTCATCAGCGGAAAGACCCGCGTCGCCTTTCAGGACAAGCTGCTCACCGAACTCAAGAGCGAATGCTGGAAACAGGGTATCGACATCAAGTCCGCCCTGGTGCGCGACATCAAGCCGCCCGCCGAGATCGCCTCGCTCATCAGCCAGCGTGAGCAGGCCGATCAGGAGATCGAGCGGTACACCAACCAGATCGAGGAGGCCAAGTCCGAGGCCCGGCTCGTCGAGCAACAAGAGCTGCAACCGCAAAACAAGGCCATCGGCGAGGTCCGCACCCAAATCGTTACGCTCACCAAAGAGGCCGAGCAGCGAAAAAACGTCGCCGTCACCAAGGCCAATCGCGAGTTCGCCGTCGCGAAGCTCACGCTCGAAGCCGCCGAGAAGGAGGCGGCTGCCATCCGCTCTCGTGGCGAGGCTGAGGCCAACGTCGTCCTCTTCGGCTTTCAAGCCCGGGCCGAGCCGCTAAGGGCCGCCGTCAATGCGTTCGGCGATGGCATGACCTATGCACAACAGTTCTACTATCAGAAAGTTGCGCCGTCGATTCAGAGCATCCTGACCACCACAGACGGGCCGTTCGCCGACATCTTTAGGGATTTTCAGACGACCGGCGCGTTGACGCCAAAGGGAGGTAACCGCTGATGGGTCGCAAGATCAAACTCTTTTTCGGCGCTTCGCTCGTGTTGATCGGTGTGTGTACCGCGATCGTCTGGTTCTCGTTTCGCATCTACGTTCCGCCGGGCAAGTGCGCGGTGCTGGTGCGCAAGATGGGCTCGGCCCTGCCGGCGGGACAGCTCGTCGCCACCGAGCAGGGACAGAAGGGCATCGAGCTGGAGGTGCTCGGCCCCGGCCGGCACTTCCGCGATCCGTATCGCTTCGAGTGGGAGCTGAAGGATCTTACGGTCGTGCCCGCGGGCAATCCTTCATCGTGGGAGTGGATCCACACGATCAGCTCCAAGGCGCGGGAGCGAATCACCGGCGGCAACTTCCGGCCGCAGGGTGATTTTCCCATGATCGGCGTCGTCACCCGGCGCATCGGCAAGGCCCCGCCCCAGGGACAGATTCTCGTGAAGCGCGACTCAGCCTACGCGGGCATTCTCGAGGAGGTGCTGACGCCCGGCACTTACAAGATCAACCCGTACGTCTACGAAGTCGAGATTCAGCCTGCGACCTTCATCCCCGCCGGCTTCGTCGGCGTCGTGACCAATCTTTTCGGCGACCCGCCGAAGCAGCAGCTCGGCGAAATCCTGTCGGAGTTGGAATCCAACGAAACCGCGGCGACGTCGCAGCCGCTGTCCTCTCAGTTCGCCAGCTACGTCCGCCCGTTGTCCGACCCCGGCGAACGCGGCACGCAGAAGGACGTGCTCCAGCCCGGAGTGTACTTCATCAATCCGAAGATGCAAAAGGTCACGCTCATCGAGATCGGCTTCAACGAGTTCTCCACCACGAACGTTCCGGGCGAGCGCAACTATCAAATCTCGTTCCCATCCGACACCGGTTTTCTCATTCGTGTCGGAGTCACCGTCGTCTGGGGCATCGACCCGCATCACGCCGCCCAGACGATCAACCAGTTCGGCAACACCGACGGCGTGATTGACAAAGTCATCGAGCCGCAGCTTCGCTCGATCTGCCGCAACATCGGCTCGACCTACGCCGCCCGGGACTTTATCCAGGGAGAGAAGCGCGAGAAGTTCCAAAAGGACCTCAAGAACGAACTCCAGCGGGTCTGCAATCAAAAGAATATCGAGGTGCTGCTGGCCCTCGTGCGCGAGATCGAGGTGCAGCCGCCGGAGGCCCATGAAGGCGGCGAGGTCGCCGAGGACCTCAAGCGAACGATCCAGGAGAGCTACATCGCCAAGGAAAAGCAGATCACCAAGGAGAAGCAGCGCGATGCCGCGACGGCCAAGGCGCAGCTCGAGGAGTTCAAGAAGAAAGTGGATATCGCCCGCGAGACGATTCAAGCCGAGACGCGCATCGCCGTCGCCGGTGTGCAGGCCGATGGCGACAAGAAGGCCGCCGAGATCGACGCCCAGGCCGGGCTGGAGGTCGCCACCATCCAGCAGCAGGTAGCGCTGCTCGACGCGAAGCGGACCGAAATCCTCGGTCAGGCCAAGGCCGACGTCGAAAAGATGAAGAAGGCCGCCGAGGCCGAGGGCTTTAAGCTGCTTGTCGGCGCCTTTGGCAGCGCCAAGGCGTACAACCTCTACACGTTCGCGGAGAGTTTTCAGCCGAAGTCGATCAAGCTGATCTTCGCCGGCAACGGCACCTTATGGACCGACCTCTCTCGCTTCGAGGATGTCGGCGCTGCGAAAATCCTGCAAGGCACGACCAAGCCGGCCGACAAGCAGAGCAAGTAGCGACGGAAACACGAAGGCAAGTCGTGGCGAGGAGGCTCCGGATCGGGGAGTGCTTAACTACGTTGAACCACGTAGGAAGTCGGTAGCGCTCGGGGTTGGAGCCCCGCGGCTTGCGGCGCACACGCTCGGGCGCCGGGCCCGGCGGACTGGCCCCGGCCATTGAGGCTGCGACGGCGCAGCCGACCAAATTGAGTTTTCTAGTGCCGTTGTCGATTCTGGCCCCGGTGCGTGTCGGGAGGTGCCTGAAAAACGGATCTCCTGAGCCGTTGGCGATCGGGCGTATGGACCTCACAGCGGCTGTGGTGGCCGCGCTTTTCATTCGCGACTGCCACTGTTATTCTTCCAAGATTGGTTGCCGTAGTGTGTCCCAGCGTGACGATGTCTCGCGGAGGGTGCCGATGATCGTGCCCGGCAAAAGAATCGAACAGGGAAAAAGCCATCGCCCTGACGCATGGTGGGTACCACCACTCCTCGTGGTGCTGGTGCTGTCCAGCTTCGTAGCCTATGCCACCTGGGCGGCATTCCAGGGCACCCATTATCACGCCGGGCCGTACCTCTCGCCTTTCTACTCGCCCGAGCTGTTTGGCGACTCTCCTCATAGCTGGTTCGGCCCCAAGCCCGTGGCGTGGCCACGCTGGCTGCCTTGGTCGCCGGCGTTGCTTATCCTCTGGGCACCCGCGGGGTTTCGCCTGACGTGTTACTACTATCGCGGCGCGTACTACAAGGCGTTCTGGGCCGATCCACCCGCATGCGCCGTAAGCGAACCCCGTAGTGGTTATCGCGGGGAGCATTTCATGCCCCTGATTCTTCAAAACGCGCATCGCTTTTTCCTCTACCTCGCCCTGCTCTTCCTGCTCTTCCTTTCCTACGATGTATGGAAGGGGCTTTGGTTTGAGGATCCGCGGACGGGCGGGGTCCACTTTGGCATCGGCGTGGGGACGCTCGTACTGGCGAGCAATGTCGTCCTGCTGGGGGGTTACACGCTGGGCTGTCATTCCCTCCGCCATCTCGTCGGTGGAGGCCGCGACCGATTGTCCGAATCGCCGTGGCATTGCCAGGCCTACCGCTGCGTGGGCTGCTTCAATCGCCGGCACATGCTCTGGGCCTGGATGAGCCTCTTCGGGGTCGCCTTTTCTGACCTTTATGTCCGGATGTGTTCGATGGGCCTCTGGTCTGACTGGAGGATTGTCTGATGCCTCACCCCCAGGCCCACGAACATGACGTGCTCGTCATCGGCGCCGGAGGCGCAGGGCTTCGGGCGGCGATCGAGGCCGCCAGCGTCGGTGTCAGCGTGGCCCTGGTCTGCAAATCGTTGCTCGGCAAGGCCCACACGGTGATGGCCGAAGGCGGGATCGCGGCGGCCTTGGCCAACGTCGATGAGCGCGACAATTGGAAGGTTCACTTCGCCGATACGATGCGCGGCGGGCAGTACCTCAGCAACTGGCGCATGGCGGAGCTGCACGCCAGAGAGTCCCCAGAGTGCGTGCGCGAGCTCGAGGCGTGGGGCGCCTTGTTCGATCGGACCGAAGACGGTCGAATTCTCCAGCGGCACTTCGGCGGTCACAAGTATCCCAGGCTGGCACATGTGGGTGACCGCACCGGCCTGGAGATGATTCGCACGCTCCAAGACCACGGCGTCCACCAGGGGATAGACATCTTCATGGAGTTCACGATGGTCGCCCTGCTCAAGGATGGCGACCGCGTGGTCGGTGCTTTCGGGTACGACCGCGAGAAGGGCATCTTTCACGTCTTCCGTGCCAAGGCTGTCGTGTTGGCCACCGGGGGGATCGGCCGAGCCTACAAGATCACCAGCAACAGTTGGGAATACACGGGCGATGGACATGCGCTCGCGTACGATGCCGGCGCCGACTTCATCGACATGGAGTTCGTCCAGTTCCATCCGACTGGGATGGTTTGGCCGCCCAGCGTACAGGGCATCTTGGTCACCGAGGGCGTTCGCGGCGAGGGTGGCGTTCTACTCAACAGCGAGGGCCGACGGTTCATGTTTGATGACATCCCGGAAGCCTACCGCTCCCAAACCGCCGCGGATGAGGAAGAGGGCTGGCGCTACACCCAGGGCGACAAGAACGCGCGGCGGCCGCCGGACCTGCTCACCCGCGACCACGTGGCGCGCTGCATCGTGCGGGAGATCAAGGCTGGCCGGGGCAGTCCCCACGGCGGCGTTTTTCTCGACATCGCGTGGATCAAACGGCGGCGCTCCGACGCCGCCGAATACATCAAGCGGAAGCTGCCCAGTATGTATCACCAGTTCAAGCAGCTCGCCGACGTGGACATCACCCAAGCGCCGATGGAGGTTGGGCCCACCACGCATTACATGATGGGCGGCGTCCGCGTGAATGCCGAGACGCAGATGTCCACCGTGCCGGGCTTGTTCGCCGCCGGCGAATGCGCGGTGGGGCTGCACGGGGCCAATCGATTGGGCGGCAATTCCCTCTCGGACTTGTTGGTCTTCGGCAAGCGGGCCGGCCGGTTCGCGGCATGCTTCGCCCAGGAGCATCCCCAAGGGCCATTGCATTCGGACCAGATCGAACAAGCGGAGCGGCGCGCATTGGCTCCTTTTGATCGTGGACCTTCCGCGGGCGATGGGGAAAACCCCTATCGAATCCAGCAGGAACTTCAGGAGAGGATGCAGGACTTGGTCGGCATCGTCCGGACCCAGGATGAAATGGCCCGCGCGTTGGAGGACATTGGCCGATTCCGCGAGCGAGCGCGCCGGGTACGAATCGCCGGGAACCGTCAGTACAATAACGCCTGGCATACCGCCCTCGACCTGCACAGTCTGCTGGCGGTCTCGGAGATGATCACCCGCTCGGCGCTGGAGCGGCGCGAGAGCCGCGGCGCTCACTTTCGTGAGGATTTTCATGACAAGGATGAGACCTTGGCCAGCCTGAACATCGCTCTCCGAAAAGGAGCCGACGGGGGCATGCACATCGACCGCCTTCCGATCCCGCCCATGCGCGAAGACCTTCGACAGATCATCGAGGAGATGAAGTGAATGGCCACGGCCACGTTTAGAATCTGGCGAGGCGACGCGACGGCAGGTGAATTCAAGCAGCTTTCCGTCGGAGTCACCGAAGGAATGGTCGTCCTGGATGCGCTACTTCGGATCCAAGCCGAGCAGGCCCACGACTTGGCCCTGCGGTGGAACTGCAAGGCGGGCCGGTGTGGCTCCTGCTCAGCCGAAGTCAACGGGATGCCGCGTCTGACGTGTATGACCCGCCTCAGCGAGTTACGCCTGGACCAGCCGGTCACCGTGGAGCCCCTGCGCGCCTTCCCGATTGTCAAGGACCTCGTCACCGACGTTTCATGGAACTTTCGCGTGAAGAAAAAGATCAAGCCGTTCAAGCCCCGTCCTCCGGATGCCTCGGACGGAACCTGGCGGATGGCCCAAGGGGATGTCGACCGCGTCCAGGAGTTCCGCAAGTGCATCGAGTGCTTTCTTTGTCAAGACGTCTGTCATGTGCTGCGCGAGCACCGTTTACACGAGGAATTCGTCGGGCCGCGTTACTTTGTCCACGTGGCGGGCCTTGAAATGCATCCCCTGGACGCGGAGAACCGCGTTCTCGAACTCAAGACCTCCCAGGGCATCGGCTACTGCAACATCACGAAATGCTGCACGAAGGTATGCCCGGAGCAGATTACGATCACCGATAATGCCATCATCCCTCTTAAGGAGCGCGTGGTGGATGAGTATTACGACCCGCTCAAGAGACTTTTTCGAATCTTTCGTGCGCGTCGCCCCTCCGATGGCCTCACGTAGTCGCACGGGAAGATTCAGTCGGGTGCGAGGAGCAGACCATGTATGAACTAAGGCGGATATCAAAGGAAGCGATTCCGGCTGCGCTGGCCAAGGCGGAGCGCTATCGGTTGCTCAACGAACCCCGCGAGGCTGAGAGTATCTGCCGTGACGTGCTTCGCATCGACCCTGAGAACCGAGAGGCGCTGGTCGTGTTGCTTTTGGCCCTGACCGACCAGTTCGGCCGAGACTTTGACGTCGACATCGGGGACGCTCGCGCGATACTGCCTCGCCTGCCCACACCGTACGAGCGGGACTACTACGCGGGCGTAATTTGCGAGCGATGGGGCAAAGCGCTCCCCACCAAGGGCCTGCCCGGCTACATCACCTACGACTGGTTCCGCGAAGCCATGAGTTGGTACGAAAAGGCCGAGCCGCAGAGCCCACCGGGCAATGATGACGCGGTCCTTCGATGGAACACCTGCGCCCGTTTTCTCATGCAGCACGAGCGCATCCAGGCCGAATCGGAGGCCCGAAGCGTCGAGCCGAGTTTTGAGGACGAGGTCCCTTTGCGCTGACGCACCGCAGCGCAGTCTGACCGATCCACAGCCCGGGGCTACCAAGGGCGCTACGTTTTTCAACCGACGTTCACGTGAGTAAGACTATCGGAGCGAATCAGCCCATGGGGGCTCTTGGGGGATGCCGTTTTCAACCAGATCGGCGACAGCATCACGAACGTGCTCAATATCCGTGATTGCGCGATCGAGCCGCCTCAGGTACTCCCCGGCATCGATGTCATCGTCCGCCTCCCGGCACAGAAACAGGAACAACGTGTCGCCGGCTTCCTCGGCCCGGAGCTTGAGGGATCCCATCCGTTCAGACGGCTTCGGGGGCTCGATAGGTAGGCGATCGTGTCGGCCGGCAACACGAGCGCCTCAAGCCGTGAGGAGCGTGGTGAATGGACCGATGTCGCTGCCGTCCACGAGGCCATCGCCGTTGACGTCGGCCAAGTTGAGGCTGCAGCCGGTAAAGGACGCCTGGTCCAAAAGGGCCGCGACGAAGAGGGGAAGGTCGTCTAGCGTCACGTTGCCGTCGCAGTTCAAATCGCCAGATGTGACGAATTCATGCGCCCCCATGTCCACGATGGGGGCCGTGCCGCAGGTGCCGGGAGCCACGGTGCAGTCCGCCGTAGCGGGGTCGTCATAGAAGCGCAGCAGGCCGGCGAGGTCGATCGGCGTCGGTTCGGTCGTGTTCCCGTCGCCGTCCAAGTCGAGCGAATCGGCCGGTACGGCGGCATTCGATCCGATGTCGATGCATGGCGAGCCGGCGCGCAAGCGCAGGTCACCATAATCGTCGTCCAGCGTGCCCCACTGGCCGTCCAGGCCGGGGCTGGGGTCGCGCACGAACTGCGGATCGGTGCCGATGTTCCCGGTGCCGGCCCAGCCCGCCTGCGTGCAACTGTGGTCGATAGACGTCCCAAAATTCACGTCGGATGGCAGGTTGCCGCGGAAGACGCAGTTGCCAAACACCGTGCATTGTCCCGACGCTCCACCACCACTATATGCCGAGAAGTTGTTGGCGAACGTGCAGTTGATCACTGTCTTGATGTCGCCGCAGCCGGTCGAGATCCCACCGCCTGCCACGTTGCTCGTTCCCAGGGCCCGGTTTCCGGTGAACACACAATTGATCAGCTTGGGCGAACCTTGGAGGACATACATTCCACCGCCGCCGGCTTGTCCGGCCGTCAGCCCTCCGCGGTCGCAGGTGTTTCCAATGAACTTGCAGTTCACGAGCGTCGGGGAACCGCTTCCATTCTGGGAGACGCCGCCGCCGAAGCCGCCGCCGACCGTCCACGTCGCCAGATTGCGAGAGAAAACACAATTGCTGATTTTGAGGGCGCCTGAGAAAAAGAGCCCGCCTCCCTGCGCGGCGGTGTTTTGATCGAAGGTGCAGGCCTTCAGCGTCAGCGTCGATCCCGAACCTATCATCCCACCGCCGGCGCCGTAGAAAGGTCCGCCCTGTGCTGTGTTGCCGACGAACGTGCAATGGTCGAGGGACGCTGCTCCGGCAAACGCACCCCCGTTCCCGTTTACAGCGATATTCGACGTAAAGGCACACCGAACGAAAGCGTGTGGGCCGCCGAGTTCGAGGTACACGGCGCCGCCCGACCCGCCGTTCCCGGTGGCTCGACACCCTTCGAACCTGCAGTCGGTGAAATTCGTGGGGCCCGCCTGGCCGGGGTACACCGCACCGCCGGCGAGCGCAGAGTCGGCGATGAACCTGCAACCTCTTACGGTTGCAGTAGCGAGGAATCCGATGTGCAACCCGCCGCCGTGAGCGTCGTCACCGCCGGAATTGGCGTTGCCGGCGGTGATGGTGAGTCCGTCCAGGATTGGATTGATGACGTTCGCGCCAAGGGCGACCACGTGGAAACTATTGTCTCCGTTGTTGGCAAAACTGGGGCCGTCATCGCTGTTGAGGTCTCCGCTTAATGTGGTGAGGTTGACCGCGGGGTCACGCTCGCTGAGGAGGGTCTCGCCGCCCAGGAATCCGCCGTAAATGGCCACGCCGCTACCGAGTTGGAACGCGATGGTGCGAGCGCCACCCGCACCCGCCGGGCGGTACGTACCGGCCGCGCCCCAGATTTCATCGCCGCCCTGGGCCACCGCGAGCGCCGATTGCAAGTCGGTGAAGGCGTCGGTCCAATTCGTGCCGTCGTTCAGGCCGGTCGCGGCGGCGTTGACGTAGATCACCGATTGAGCCTGACAGGCCCGCGAGGCGAACAGGGCGGACAAGGCGAAGCACATGAACGCGGCGGGTGAATGGGTGACGGGTTTGAATCGGTGCATGGGTCAACTCCTTCGTTTCGCGAGAGCATTTCGGACTATTCCTCCGAGCGACGTTCGGGCGTCCATGCAACGCGGCTAATTCGACCTTTTTCAGCCGTTCCTGGGACGTGGAACTGCTTGTCGAGCGCAAACGGGCCCGAGGACCACGAAAGAGGCGGTGGAGACCGGGTGGTTGATTGAATGAGGAGCCACTCGACCGGGTGGAAGGCTATGGCGGCTGGCCGGGAGAATCGGGTCGAGACGTGGAGTGAAATCGCCAGCGGTCGGCCGCGTCGGGTTTGCCCCAGGCCGCGTAGCACTGCACGACCCGGTCTAGCGCCTCCTGCTTTCGTGAGGCCGTCGCGCCGACGGCATCCTTCAGTTCCTCATACCCCTCGACGACGAGCGGCTCGGCCTCCGCAAAGTGTCCTTGCGCCGTCAAGCATGCCCCCAGCACGCTCTTGGCATCGGCGATTAGCCAGTGGCCCGCCGTCAAAGCCCGGCTGCGAATCTCCAGGCAGGACCGGGCGTATCCTTCCGCTTCCTGGGCCTGGCCCTGTTGGAGAAGGATCTGCGCGAGGCCGCCCAAGACGTATGCCGTGTTGGGATGCTGGTCACCGAGTGCCTTGCGATGGAGTTCGAGGCTCTCTCGAAACATCTGCGTTGCTTCCACGAGTTCCCCGTTCTTTCGAAGGACCTGTGCCAAATTGTTCAGGCTCTGTCCGACCTCCGGGTGATCGCCGCCGAGGAGCTTGCGGCGCATGGCCAACGACAGTCGGAGCAGCGGCTCGGCGCCGGCAAAATCGCCCTGGGCGTAGAGTCCGGTTCCCAAATTGTTCAAGCTCCTGGCGACGTCGGGGTGTTCGGCGCCGTGGATCCGGCGATAGATGTCCAGTATCTCGCGCTGCAGCTTGTTGGCGCCCTCGTAATCCCCTTTGGCACGAAGCAACTCCGCGAGATTATTCATCGTCGCCGCCGTGTCTCGGTTCTCCACCGGCTGGCGTTTGCGCTGAATGGCCAGCGCCTGCTGATAGAACGCTTCAGCCTCGTCGTAGTGCCCCACGGTCTTCAAAAGCAGACCCAGATTGTTTGCGCTGGTGGCGATAAGTGGATTGTCGCCCCCCAGCAACTTGCGGCGGATCTCCATCGACCGGCGAAACAGCGGCTCGGCTTGCTTGTAGTCGCCCTTCAGATACAGCGCCGTGCCGAGATTCTCCAGAGCTGTAGCGGTGTCGACGTGCTCCGGACCACGAAGGTTTTCGTCAAGGGCAAGCGCCTGACGAAGCAACACTTGCGCTTCATCCAGGCGATTGGTCGCGGTGTATAGATAGCCCAGGTTGTTCATCGCGGTGGCGGTCTCCGCGTGTTCTTCACCGTAGTTTCGCCGGGCAAGGTCCAATGCGGCCTTCAAGTGCGTCTGGGCCTCCGCGTAGCGGCCGATGGCCCGGTAGGTGTCGCCCAGCGTGTTTCGAATGGAGAGCTCTACTTCCGGCTGATTCCGAAATTGTCCCTCGGCGATCTGCCGAGCCGCCTCATCGAGCGCGTCTCGCACCGTCGCCTCGTGCCCCTTCTTCGACGGATCGACCGAAGCCAGCATCTTCTTCAGGAAGTCGTTGACCGCCGCGGCCTTGGACGCCTCCTTCTTGGCGGATTCAGCTTCGATCTGAACTTGGGCGCGTTGCGCCGCCTCGCCGGCCCGGGCGCGCTCGGCCTGACGCCAAAAGGAAATGGAGGCCACCAAGCCCGCAAGAAGCAGAAGGACGAACCCGGACGCCACCGCTAGCGGCAATCGATATCGCCGCATCGTCTTGCGGAGCATGTACCCAAGCGAGTCGCGCTTGGCTTCGATCGGTTCGTTGTCCAGGTAGCGGCGAATGTCGCGGGCCAGTTCACCGGCGTTTTGATAACGCCGTTCGCGCTCCTTGCTCAGGGCCTTCAGGACGATGGTCTCGACTTCGTCATCGATGTCACGTCGTAGGGACCGCGGTCGGACCGGCTCGGCGTGCAGGATTCGATCGAGCACATCCCGTGGGGCGCCGATCACGGGATAAGGAAATTTCCCGGTCAGCATCTGGAAAACGATGACGCCGAGCGAATACACGTCGGTGCGGATGTCGATGTTGTGCGACAGCCCTTCGGCCTGCTCGGGGCTGGCCCACGGGACCGAGCCGATGAACTGGCCGGTCAACGTCACCGAGGGCGTCTGCGAGTCACGCATCGGGTCGAAGTCCCCGACCTTGGCGAGGCCGAAATCAAGGACATGTGGCTCGCCGGCCGGGTCGACGCGGATGTTGCCGGGCTTCAGATCGCGATGGATGACGCCGCGCAAGTGAGCTACGTTCACCGCCTCGCAGAACCTGACGAACAGACGCAGCGTCTCCTCGATGCTCCGCTGGCCGCTGGCCATGTAAACGTCCAGCGGCTGGCCGCTGATATAGTCCATGACGAAGTAGAAGTGACCGGCCGCCTCACCGCTGTCGTGAATGGCGACGATGTTGGGGTGCTTGAGTTGACCGAGGATTTGGACTTCGCGGTCGAATCGTGCCCGGTCGGCTGGACCGGCGAATGGGCCTTCCTTCATGACTTTGATGGCGACCTTGCGGCGGGTTGATTTCTGAAGCGCTTGCAGGACCAGCCCTTGGCCGCCGCGATGAATTTCGGCGAGGATTTCGTAGCCGATGAACGAATCCGAGGGCAGCGACAGAACGGTTCCGCCGGATGCCCGCGCTGCGGCAGACGGGCCGCTACCGTCGCTCGCCAAGTGGAGGACCTGGGCCTTGGCGGCGTTGATCAAGTCTCGTTCCTTATCGAAAGCCGACATTAGTTGGTCCAAAAAAAGCGGTTGTGCCATGGGCTGATAGCCGGTGCAACCCAGGTGAATATCCTACCTTACCGGGCTCGACACCGGCCGCGTTGTAGACAGCGTAGGCCGCCGAGCATCACAGGAATCGCAAACACCATTATCGCCGGCATTCCCGCCCCGCAAGCGCCGCACCCCAACTGCGCCGGCGTCTGTTCGGGCGACATTAACGGCAACGCACAAGCATCGCCCACGCCATGTCCGAAGGCGAAGAAGTCCGCACCAGCCCCGGTTCTCGGCGTGGGGGTTGCCGAATCCACCCGCGCCACGCCGCCGGACGGCTTGGCCTCTACGAGCGACGTTGGACTCAGCGAGTTAACGAGACGTGGCTGAAGAATTTCGATTCGGAGCCGAGAAGGACGAGCAGATGGTCGTGGGCCCGGGCGCGGAGCATGTAAATCGCGGCCGCCGACCGGCCCATGATCGACGCCGCCTCCGCGGCAGAGCGGCCGTCTAGATCGTATAACTCGATGACCCGTCGATGATCCTCCGGGAGACCCCGAAGTGCTTCGTCGAGAAAGTGGCGGGCCTCGGCCCGGCCCGCGAATTGACTGGCGGTCGTCGTCGTACCGCCGACCAATTCAAGGAGAAACTGCTGCGAGGCGGCGTCGGGGTCGGTCTGATCGAGCGTGGATCGCACGCGTCGGGCCGGATTGGGCCGCTTGGCTCGGCTTAGCTCCTTGATCGCGTCGCGTAGATTGTTGTTCGCGATCCTCGCCAGCCATGCGAGAAATGAGTCGCCCCCAGATGGCATGAAGCGTTTAATCTGGAGAAATGCCTCCAGGTAGGTGACTTGCATTACATCGGAGGCTTCCAGCACCGATTGCCATTTCTTGTGCATCTTCAGGCCACCGCGAACGATGGGGCCGTAGCGTTCGAGGAGCGTGCCGAGACTGTCCGCATCCCCGTTCACGGCGCTGGCGATCAACTCATCATCGCTTGCGGACATGACACGCTATTGTACTCCCTCCTCTGGGGCCGGCGTTAGATCGGGGCGCGGCTGTCGCTCGGAGTCCACAGCCACGCCGCAATGATAGGTCGGTCCGGTGCCGGCCGTCGGCAAGGGCAATCCGCCTCGCAGAAAAGGAGTACGACCGTGACCACGAGCAAGAAATCGCAATGGCCGGCGTTCGCCGTTCTTTTGGCGACGACCTTCGGATTAACGAGCGCGAAGACGACCCTCGCCGATGAGGACGTGGACAAAGCCGCGCTGCGCGCCGTCTGCGCCGAAACCGGGGGCACCTTTATTGACTCCGGACCGGTATATGGCTGCGAGTGGGACGCCGGCACTGACGATGACATCCTGGCGGCGTGCAACGAGAACAGCAACGGAACGGACGAGTGTAGTTGGTCGCTGGACGGAGTGATCGTGGACCCGGGGCGTCCGGCCGACACGTCAGGTGTGTATACCCCGGTTCTGATACGGCAGGATCTTCGTGCGACGCTGGTCAGGGTGCGATCGGTCCGCACGCCGCAACCAACGAATCAGCCTACCGATTCCCCGCCACAGTCGATGGATCCCTTTCCGACCGCGCCGGTTCCATTGGACACAAGTGGCGGAATGTGCGGCGTCGGAGCAGGGTTCGCGCCACTTGCGGGTTTCGCGATGTTCGGCATCAGGGGACGCCGGCGCGAATGGCGTCGAGAAGTTCCGTGAGGGCGTGGACTTCGTGCATAGCGCACCTGCGTCGCGACAAGTTCCCCTCATCATAACAGATTCCGCCTCTCAAAACATCGAGTCCCGGTTGCACCGCAGCGGGAGTGAATTCGCATGTCCTTAGTTCGACTTTCGCACTTAAGCAGCCCGTTGAAGGGTCTGTAATATGGTCTTAATGACCTTTCGGCTACCCCACCAGGAGAGGCGGAGTGACGAACCCTCTTGCGTGAGGCTCAGAGAAACAGGAACAACGTGTCGCCGGCCTCCTCGGCCCGGAGCTTGAAGGATCCCATCCGTTCAGTCGGCTTCGGGGGCTCGATGGGCAGCAGGTCGGCCTCCGGGTAGCGCAGCGTGCAGAGCGGGTTCAAAGCGCCGAGCGCCTCTTTGCCGCGGCCTTCCAGGCCGCCGTCCACGCTCTGCGGTTCGTCCACGATGAGGATGGGCCGCGTCACTTTGATGAGGTCGATTGGTTTCTTGCAACCGGTCCTCTCGCTGTCCTTATGTCAGATTGGGCAGGTCGTCGCTCAGCGCTCGAAGATGAGCGTGAGTTCCGCACAGTCCAGACCGATGACGGCGACGCGTTCGATGGCCAAGGCAACTCCTCAGGACGAGGAGTTTACCCGGCCGCGAGCGGGCATGAAAATCGTCAGGCTCCTACGGCATGTTCACCAACGTGGTTGCAAACGAGTCTGCATCCTCGATGCTGTTCGCGCCGTCATTATTCATGTCGGCACCCTGGATGTTGCAGGATGGTTGATCGGCCGCATAGCTCGACGGGCTAGTCAGGGCCTGAACAAATGGCCCCACGTCGCCAGCGTCGATTTGCCCATCGCAGTTCATGTCACCCTTCTGGCAGCCGCCAACAACGCCCTGGAAAGTCGGCGTGTAATCGGGGAAGACATAGGCAAGGTCGGTGTTGCCAAGGCGCTTGGCGACGATCTCCGCGAGGATGTCTCGGAAGTCGATCGTGACCTCCAGGTCAAGATTCTGATAGAGCTGTCCGGGGGCGAGGCCGGGCCAGGGGTTTCGCAGCACGCGCCCGCCATCGATGTCCTTGCCCATGACGATCATGCAATTACCGTGACCGTGATCGGACCCGCCGCTGCCGTTCTGCACGACGCGCCGGCCGAACTCGGACATGGCGACGGTGGTGACGTTCTTGCCGTTGCCGCTGGTCATGTCCTGATTGAAGGCAGCAAGGGCGTCGGCGAGCGTGTCCATGAGGTTCGCCATTGTGCCGGTGATGATGCCCTGGTTGTTGTGCGTGTCCCAACCGCCCACGTCGATCGCGACGGCCTCGACGCCGACATTGGCACGGATGAGGGCAGCAGTGGACTTGAGAGCGTAACCGAGCGTGCCGGTGGGATAGACCGCGCCACCACCGGGTGAATAGCCGGCAAAGTTGATCGCATTGAGCAGATCGATGGTCGCCTGCGTGTTGGTGGCGGCCGTCATTACGGGATCGGCGACGAGCTGGTATATGTCGTCGAGCGCATCGCGCCGGGCGGCTGTTGTCAGATCGGAGCCGTTCAGTCCGAACAAGTCGAGATCGGGAATCGGCAATGCCTTCGGCCCGCCTTGAAGGGACCGTTGCAGGCCGTAGGCGATTCCAACTGCGCGAAGCACCGCGTTCGGTGCCGTTGGAGCGGCGCTGTAAAGATGCCGGCCGAGCCAGCCCGTGAACAGCGACGGGTCCGCGGGCTTTCCGACTTCCATGAAACGCTGAGCGTCGAAATGCGAGCGAGATGAATCGGTCGACCCGCAGGCGTGAACCATGAGCAGATGGCCGGCCTGATACGCTGGAAGAAGCGGCAACATGGCCGGCGGGAAACCGAAAAACCCGTCGAGGTCGGTCGCCTTGTTCGGATCGCTGCTGTCCGGCGGGGCGATTGAAAGGGTCGGGCGAGCCGTGTAGTAGTTGCTATCGCCGAAGGGGACGCAGAGCGTAAGCCCGTCGGCGGCGCCGCGAAGGAAAATCGAGACGATGACGTCGCGATTTGAGCAATAGTCGTTGGCATAAACGACGCGAGGGATCCACGCCGGAAAGGCCACGGCGAAACTGCCCGCGCCGGTCGCAGCCATGAACTGCCGCCGCGAAAGCCGCATGTATTCATTGCAACCCGAACATTCGTGAGAACTCATCGTCCAACCTCCGAGGCGCCCCGTACCGTAGCGTCCGCCGTCTCGGCGGACGGAAAGGGCGAGTGCATCAATACCATTGATATCCCGGTGCGCCGATCGCCAGCCCGACTGCTTCGCGCTTTCGGTTGACAGTCGGGGCGTCGGGCAACAGGTAATCGCGAATCCGGTCTCGCTCGGCCGTCGCCATCTCACCACCGAAAAGTTTCGTGTTGATCCGATCGGCCATCTGTTCGGCCGTGGTCGTGCCGCTGAAGAAGGCGTTGACGTCGAACGTGATGCCCTGGATGAAGTCATTGGCGAAAGTCGTCTCGACGAGCGATGCACCGAAACTCCATCGCGGCAAAATCAGCCCAACCCAGTGATCGAGCGTATCGGGGTACCCGTCCGGCGGGCTCCACATAAAGGGAACGTGCCCGGCAGCGGCGAGGTGGGCGCTGCGCAGATTCGACGTGCTGGTGATCGTTGAGGCGGTCGCGCGGAGCGCGGACATGAACATGTGATAAGGCCGTTTGTACTTGAGCGGAGCGCTGGCGGTCTCGGCACTGTTGAAAATCGACCGGATCATGCCCTGGATGTCGCCAACGAGGGCGATATTGGCGTTGTTTCGGTCATATGCGGTCGCGACGGCGTCGATCAGCGATTGCGGCGGATTCTCACCCCAAAACCATTTGCAGAGTTTCTTGGCGATGAAGTTGACCGTGCTCGGGTGCCGGGCGAGGGCGTCGAGGACGATGTCGCCGTCGCTCTGCCCGCCGCCAGCGCCGATGTTGATCTGTTGCGGCGTGCCCGCGAAGATCGTCTTGGGATTGTTGTCGTGCCGGGCATTCAAGAATTGGAACTTCAGTGCATTCGGCGCGCCGACGTTCGGCGAGTACATACCCCAGCCGGTCAGGCATCGCGCCACTTCCTGAACGTCGGTTTGCGTGTAGCCGCCGTCGACGCTCAGTGTGTGCAGCTCCATCAATTCGCGTGCGTAATTCTCGTTCGGATTGCCGGCGACGCTCGTCGTATTGTCGAGGTAGAAAAGCATCGCGGGGCTGTGGGCGCTGGCGACGAGCAGATTGCGAAAATAACCCAGCGCGTGCGGACGGATCACATCGCGGTCGTCGATGGTCTTGAGCCACTGATCGAAACCGTTCGTGATGTCGATGTTGAAATGGTCGGTCCAGAATTCGACCATCCGCTGATAGAGCTGCCGCGTGCTCAGCACCGAACGGAGAATCGTCGCCTCCGTCAGCTCTCCGATCACCTGCCCGACCGGCAACGGCTGCGTCGGCGGCGGCGGGTAAAGCTGGTACGGCTCCATCGTCAGCGTCGTGTATTGCGTGAGTCGGTTGTTCAGCGCGGTGTCGTCGAGGGCCGTGTAGTTGAGTTGTTCCTCGAGGTACGCGCTGTAGCCGATCAGGTTGGCATGATCGAGGTCCGTCTGGGTCAGGCCCATCGTGATGCGGTGGACGAGCCACGGGACCGTGCCGCCGATAGAGCGTTCTCCGCCCGTCGGGGCCCCCGCCATCGCCTCGGTGCCCCAAAAGGCGGCCGCGAGCGCTGCGGGCGAAAGCACCGCCCGGCGCGTAAGAGAATCACCGACGCGGGCGCTGCCCTGAGCGGGAGCAACCCGATCCGCAAGGTATTCGAGCAGTTTCATGCACTTACCACCCTCGATTTGACGCCTGCCGGCCCACCCGGCAGTACGCACATGATACCACGATGAACGACCGAACTGTCGCGGTTATTGCCGTTTCAAGTCTCGAAACCGCTCCCGGCGGCAAAACGCCAGACAGGTCACGACCGCCAGCAGCCCGGATGCGGGCTCCGGAACAGGGGTGTATTCGATTTCAAGCGTTGGCCAGTGCGAGGGATCAGCGTTTTCGCGGCTGTCGAATCGCTTGGAAGTTGTCGGGAAGGCCTCGTTGCCATGCAGCAGCCAGCCGAAGTTTGATGTCGGCAAATCGAGCCAGGTCTGGACATCCGCGACGAGGCCGGGATCGGTCCACGAATAAAAGCCGTTGCCAAGGATCAACTGGCTCCCGCTGAACGCCGGATCGAATTGGCCGCCAGGGGTGCTCCAGAATGCCGTGTCGTAGAACGTGTGAATCCATGTGGCATCGTCCGGTTCGGGTGGTGCGCCGCCGCCTTCTTCCGCGAGGGCATCGGACGCTCCTTCGCCCCAGTCCGCGAGCACGCGATGCACGTCCACGAATTCAGACGCCGCGTTCGTCTTCGACATGTAAAGCCGCAGCGTCACCTGGTCGATGGTCGAGCCCGCCGGAATCTGGCTCGCGACGTCAAAGGCAACCAGCCCGCGGCGAATCGCCCCGCCGACCGTCGTGCCGGTAAAGAGGTACGAGCCCGAGCCGTTGCTGAGCGAGCCGTCGGGACTCTCGTAAAGCGTGTTGTCCTTGACGGCGACAACGGAGACGAGGTCGGCCGCCGCGCGCGGCGCAAGCAGCCAGAGACCAATCCCGGCCATGATGAGATGATGGCGCATTCGTTCCCTTCGCGGACTCTTCCTATTCTAACGAATTTGAAGGCCGGATTATTGACGGAACGGCTCAATTTCGGCGGCTAGCATCGAAATCATTACCGGATGCCCCGGCCTTCGAGGGCGGCTAGGATGAGCCCCACAGCTAAATCGCTCCATGTTGCTTGCTGCGGGGGGAAGTGGCTTCCGACATCTATCGGCCACGCATAGGCCATCTTGGTCCGCTCGCCCTGCCATTGGGGGTATTTCTCCCGGTCCAGGATGCGGTCGGCCAAGTCGTCGGGGCGTACGACGGTTAGGTGTGAAGACGGCATCGCCCCAGTAATGGCTGACGGCGCTTTGCTGGATGGCCTTAAGGAATTCGTCGATCTTCGACCGGGGAAGTCGCCCGCCGATCCGGTTCCATCTTGAAAATCGTTCACTCATGAGATTTCTCCTTGGCGCAAAAGCGCAAAAAAACGCCCATCCCGGGTTGTTTCGCCCGGTGATGGCGATGGTTTCGAAGCGGTGCGTGTGGCGACCCCGGTTGATGGGGGCGAGGGAAGGGTCGCCGATCAGCTTGCCTCTATCGACAGAACCGATACCCGCGGACCCGCCCCTCTGACACCCACCTAAAATTTGGATTCACGTCAGCCAACCTGGCACAATAGTCAGCGAGGTTGAATCTCTAATGAGCCCACAACAAACCGAATCTGGAAGCGCCGACTCTGCCGGGGCTGGTGAACGGATGTCCGCAGTGCAGCTACTAAAGTTGCTTCAATATGAACTGCCCGGCTACCGCCGCTTCTCCGAACCAGCTTGGCGGTGGGACCGCCTTGAAGAGATCGCCGACCAGTTGGACGAGCTGCCCGCCAAGGTTGCCGTCGGCGATACGGGGCTCTTCCAAGCTTTCCGGTTCATCAAAGACCTACGGCGCTGCCGCGACGGCAAGTTGTCCCATGAAACCTTGTCGAGTCGGCACCCGGAGATGGCGGAAGCCTTTACAATCTGGTCCAACCCCGGCTCGTCGATGCGCTCGACCCTGGAGGCGCTGGTCCTGGGGGATGCGACGAGTGAAAAGATCGCCGAGGTATGTGCGACGTCGCCGCAGGTCATCGCGCTGTACGAACGCCTCTTTTGCGACATTCGGTCCTTGCTGAAGTATCGACCTTGGGTGCTGTCCTCCTTACAGGGGATGGTGCAGAGAACGCGGGGAGATCCGGACGAGGCGCTTCGGCTCAAGCTGGCGAGTGTGTATCTCGGCACCGACGCGGTCTGCCGGTTCGTCGATCCTGTGGCCCAACTCACACCGGGCGACGAGACGGCCTATTCGAACGTGATTCGCCGGATGATCGGCCAGAATGCCCTCGAGGCGTCGTTCGCGGTCCAACCGGCGCCACAGAATGCGATCAAGCTAATTCGGGGATACATGGCCCATGAGCAGACCGAAAACCTGAAGCCGAAGCCCGTCGCCGCCGTCGATGAAGTCCCGGAAACGATGCCCGCTCGAATCGCATTGGGTTGGCTCGGCCAAGCCGTCACGATCGCCAACAGATCGGGGTCAATTCCGCATCGAAACAACCAGGCAAACTGGGAGGCGAACTTGGGGACAGTTTGGGTAGCGCGCTTCGCACAAACCGACTCCGATCCACTCGTTCTCGTGCGCGGAGAACGGTGAAAAACGAAGCGAACCGGCGTCAACACAAGCACTTACTCGCATCGACTCCGATTCACTCCAAGTTCTGAATTAGATGATGAGTCCCCTGCTCTAACTATTGCGCTACGGGCCGCCGCGAGATTTGCACGCTTCGCGGGCATCCTATTTAAGCGCTTTATTCGCCGGCGGCAAGTTGCGATTGACCGCCCGCGGCTTGGGGGCTATACCGCACGGGCGTGAATGTACTGAACCGACGATCCACGCGACCGCTTGTCCTCGCCGTCCTCGCGGCGATCTGCGTCGTTCCCGTCGCCTTCGCTCAAACCGCATCATCCGCCCCATCGGCGACCATGCCGGCGCCCGCGATGACGCCGGCGGAGTTCTACGGTCTCTGGGCCATCGCCCCCGCGTTGGTCGCCATCATCCTGGCCATCGCCACGCGGCAGGTGATCGTCGCGCTGGCCATCGGCGTGTTCACCGCCGCCGGCATGTTGTGCGTTCTGCACGGCGTCTATAACCCCATCCGCTTTGTCATCTACGCGATGGACCATTTTGTCCTCGGCGTGCTGGCCCCGGTGAAAGACGCCGCCGTCGATCTCGAACACCTCATCATCCTCGTCTACACCCTCTTCATCGGCGCGATGATAGGCGTCCTCTCC
>CAYMXF010000011.1:7215-25827 GCA_964393935.1 uncultured Planctomycetaceae bacterium | reverse complement strand
TGACACGCCGGCGAGGTGAGGAGCGCGTCGACGAAGACGGCCAGGTCCGCCGGGGCGACGTCGCCGGAGGCGTCGAGGTCGGCGCAGGCGCAATCGCCGCCGCCGGAAAGCGCGCAGTTGAGGAATTGCTGGATGTCCGCTCCGTCGATCTTCTCATCGGCGTTGACGTCGGCCGGGCACGTGCAATGCGGCGCGACGGCGGACCAGAACCCGCCGACGAGCGAGTAAGGGCCGGCGGTCGTTTCCGCAGCGCCGGCGTCCGCGTCGGCCTGGGCGATGGTGCCGACGAGTTCGTAGCCGTCGGGGCTGAATGACGCCGCGCCGCCGCCGTCGATGGTGTACCACGATAGATCGTAATTCTGCGCCAGGACCGGAATGGCAAAGAGCAAACAGCACAAAGCGAAGATCGCGCGGCGGATCATCTCACACCCCCTCCGTGAGCGTCACCTTGATTCGGCCGATCTCAATGTCGTACGACGATGACGCGCCGGCGAAGCTCAGTTCGAGATGAATGAACGACGGGCCATCGACGATCGGGAACGGCGGAACGGCGGCGGCGGGCAAGGTGAAGCAAGTCCAGGCGGTAAGCTTTTGGTCGGTGGGGTCGTCGATGAGGTTGGTGAACGATGCCGCGTTGCCCATGACCCGGAAGCGCGTCGTGGTGATGAAGCTCGTCGGAGACGTGACGCGGTAGCAAACTTCCAGGCTCTTGAGCCTCTGCTGAACGCCGAACACCGTCGTGGGGATCACCACGGGAATCATTACGTTCTGGATCCCGGTCGAGAGCGGCCGGACGCGCATCGTCCCGTTCGAGCTGGGCTGAAGATCTACGCCCGTTCCCGCCCGGACCGCCACCAGCGGGCTGATCTCGACGACGGTGTCCGCGACGATCTTGATGCAGTCGGCCTTGATGCAGCCGTTGACCTCGAGGGCCTCCATCAAAGGACCCGGCGGCGGCGGAGCGCCGATGCCGATCTTCCCGTCGGTTTGGATGCGAAGGTGCGGAGTGTCGTTGATTTGGAGTTCGAGTGTGGAGGCCCCGTTTCGGCTCGAAACCTCGCCGGTATAAAGCGCGCCGTCGACTTGAGCATTGCCGTCGACGTGCAGTTGTTCGTTCGGCGCGGAGAGTCCGATGCCGACGAAATGGCTGGGGTCCGCGATATAAACCGCGGTCGTGCCGTTAATTTGCAATTGAAGCGGGCTGTGGCTGGAGAGGAAGTCGGCGATCACGGTTCCCGTGACGTCGACATTGCCGCCCACGCGTGCGTTGCCGTTCACATCCAAGGGTTGAGAAGGTGTTGATGTGCCGATGCCGACTTTGCCGCCGCCGACGTTGAGGAAGATGTCGCCGTCATTGGTCGTCGAGCCGTGCAAAGACAAATCGTCGCCCGCGGCGGTTCCGCCGTTGAGGGTCTGCCCGCCGACGCGGCCGGCGAGCAGCGCGTATTGCAAATGGTCGTCGTCCGCCAGTCCCGTCAGGGTGCCGTGGTCGTGGTTGTGGTCACTACGAGAGACGGTCGTGGCCGCGCCGTTGCCGGCGAAGTCGACGTTGAGCGTGACGTCGCCGCTCATTCCGCCTCCGGTCAGGCCGATGCCGGCGAAGACGGCGGTGATGTCGCCGTTCCCGGCGGCCGTGGTTTGGACCGAGTTATCGGGGAACTTGATGCCGCCCGATGTCGAATGGATGATGCCATTGACCTCCAGCGGCGACGCGGGAGTGTCGGTGCCGATACCGACGTTTCCGGTAAAGTCGGCATCGCCGTTGACGGACAATTGATTGGTGACTGTAACGCCCATGCCAATACCGACCTTGCCGCCACCCTCTGCGATTCGGACGTCTTGATCGGAGAAGCCGTTGAGGGACAGAGGCGTCACCAAGGGGTCAAAGGGGTTGACAAAGATGGTAATATCGCCGAGCGCCGGATTGGTCGACCCGTTGCCGGATACAAAGCTCAGGCCAAGCACGCTCCCGAATAGGAAAATGCCTTGGTTGTCATGGTCGAGTTCGAGGGTCAGAATCGGAAAAAACTGGTCAGCCACATGCAGACGCGAATCGGGCAAGTCCGAATTCATCTCGCGAAGCCCGATCCCGACGTTGCCGCCGGTGTCCACCCATACCGCTTCGGAGATAGCGCCGCCATCATCGGAAAGGAAATTAAACGGTCCGCCGCGCGACCCGCCGCCATCGTCGACGGCCGCGGTCGTCTGCACCGATCCGTCGGGGAACATGAATCCGCCCGAGCGAGAATGGATTGAACCCTCGACATCGAGTTTCGTGGCCGGGTTCTGAACGCCGACACCGATATTCCCCTCGACGTAGAGTCCACCGGGTCCCTCCAAGCTCATGGGACCGGCGGAAGTTTGAATCGCGCGGCTGGCGCCGGGGCCGCCTTTGTTGTAGGCCTGATCGAGGCTCGACACATCGCCGCCGGAGAGGGCGTGAAGCGCGTAAGGCGTGGGCGTGACGCATTGGCGAGGGGTCAGTACGGAGTAAGGTCCGCCGGCACCGGCCGGGCGCACGGCGATCTCGAGCCAGCGCTCGCTGCCATTAAACGCGCTCGCGCCGAAATCGAGCGGCTGTGTGAAGAGCCCCTTGCGGATGTTCACGACCCGCGGCAAGGACGCCGAGCCGACTTGCGCAATAAGATTACCGCCGATCGCCGCATCGTAAAGGCTGAAGACGATCTCGCAGTCTTCATTCACCGCGAGACCGTTCAAGGCCAACCGGCCTTGGTAGGTGATCGTGGAATTGGCGGGCGATTGGGCGAGGGCCGAGCCGCCGACCGCGAGGATCGCGGAAGCGACGGCCACGACTAAAAGAGAATGCGTCTTCATATCCGGAAACTCCTTACCAGCGTTAGGTGGCATCGAGCGCCGACCCCGGTCGTGCGGCGCCTCCGCGCATGAGGAACATGAAAGGAACGTCTTGGGGCGATTCGAAGAAAGAGGGCAAGGTCGGCGAGAAGTCCGACAATAAAGAGGTCCGGGAATTATACCCACCAGGCCCAATGCGCCCCTCCGAAGATTGCTTTCGTCCACTCCTTCGACCGAACGTCGCGATTCGTTATAAGAAAACGGCGCGTCTCCCGCTAGACGCGCGTCATGGTCACGGCCACTCGTGCGAACGTACTGCCCAGCGCGGTCAGCGTCCCCTCGAGCGATCCGTTGGAAAGTTCCTGGACATCGAAGGTGAAATCGACATTGGTCGGCTGGCCCAACACGTTTGCAGTGACGTTCCAAACAACGTGGTTGCCCTCAAGCCGGTCAAGCCGGCTATCGACGACGGTGAGTTCTTGGCTCGAATCCGCATCGACGAGTTTGGTGATCTTGCCGCCGTCGATGGTGACGAGCAGGTTGCTGCTGGCGTTCGTCGCCGTCCAAGTCCCGTCGAAGCGGAGCACCATGGACTTTTCGATGATGGACGCGACGGTAAAGAATGCCAGTAATGGCGTGAGAATCCCCGCAAGGGGGGCCCAGATGGCGGCGATGACGGACAACACAATCCGTAGGCCGCCGCCCTCGCTGGAATCGGCGTTGTTCGCCTTACCGGTCGCCTGCAAAGCTCCGAGACTCGTCAGCGCGCCGGACGACGTGGACGACGATGGGGTCGGCACAGCGGTGGATTGATCCATGCTCGCGGCAAATTGGATCAGGTCGGCGTTGGCGGCCATATAGGGGTTGGCGGAGGGATCCGTGGACGTCACGGTGGTTCGCGCCGACGCCAGGTCTTGGGCCAATCTCTCCCAGCTTTCGCCGCCCGAGGTCGTGATGCTCTCAACTTTTCGTTCGCTATCCAACCGGACGCTCGCCGATCCGTCCGCGTTCTTGAAGCTGAACCCGGTGAGGGTGAATTCGCCGTTTTTGAGGGCATAAAAGCCCGAGACCTGCCGTACATCGTCACGAAAGATCAGGCGGAATTGCTGGCTTGCCGGCATGATGGCGATCGCGACCGCGCCTTGAAAAGAGGTGCCGGCCAACGCCTGCGACAGCGAACCGTCCGGCGATATCGGGATTTGAAGCTGCGCGATCGGCACGCCGGGCCCGAGCGGATTATTGCCGCATCCGGTCAGCACGACGGGGCCGTACAGCATCAGCAGCATGCACAACACCGATTTCATCTTGAACAGGTTGCGGGTATGTAGAATATTCATCTTCTTCCTCCGGCGGCCAAAAGTGTCGGGTCCCCGGTCCGACGTCCCCCTCGCTTGTTAGAGCGGCAGTTCGAAGTGGACCGCCGCGCCTTTCCCGAAGCGCAGCGAGACGAGTGTTATGGAACCTCCCCTCTAGTTCAACAGAAAAGCCTCGAAAAGTCAATCGTGAACGACCTTTTATTGCCAATCGCCGGGATCGCACATTATGATTCATCACATCGTGGTCCGCGCCCCTCTAGCGGCGATTGAATGCCTTTTGCATATCCTGAGGAATAGTCCCTTAACGATCTCGGGTACCGCCGAGTATGAGGATGGTTCTCGGACGAGAGAACGACGATTCTCGGACTCGGGATACATTCGCCGTGCGGCGCGTCACGCAGCACCCCATTTTTTTTCATGGATTGAATTGCGTGACGCTGAATTTTGTGTAATCCCCTATAAATAGCCGGTCTCAGACTAGAGTTGCGGCACACGTGTCAGTACAATTACGATTTGAGGATCCAACCTTCCCGGCGCTTCGCCGCACCGCCGACCGGCGCATCCAGGACGCGGGCGGGCGGGGCCGCGTTTGCTAGGGGTTTCAAGTTTCGGGGACTTTCGCTCTCGGTCGGGAAGCGGGAGCGCGACATCGGTCAGTCGGAGGGCGAGCCATGCATCTCCGTCTCGCGGTGCCGTCGGCGAATTGGGAGGGAACATTCATCGTGCATCACTCGGCCGTGTGATCCATCCGGCTTGCTTCCGCCTGCTCCGGGCTCGTATCGACGGACCCCAGCGCAGTGCGGACAGAAGCGCCACGCGGTCGAGAAGTGCAAGAGCGAAAGCGTAGTCGTGAACAGAGGGGAATCGATCATGTCCGCAACATTTTCATCGTCCATTCGCACTCATCGTTCCTTCGGCTTGTCGAGCCGGACGCGCTCGTCCGTCGGCTTGATGCTGGCCGTCGTACTGGCAATCCCGGCGGCTGCGTGGGCGGACGGCATTGTCGCGACCGCCTCGCTGAACGTGGATGCCAACAGCGCTATCACAGGCGTATTTCAACTGCCGACGATCTCGCCGAGCATCAATGAGTCTTCGGTCGGCGAGTGGGCCAACCTGACTACGATCACGCTCAGCGCACCGGTTCACTTCGCCTTTGACACGTCGATGCCGACCACGGCGGTCGTCAGCGCGGGGAACCTGGTGCTCGAAGCTAGCCCGGTCTTCAGCAACGCCAACCAGATCCAATTTCGCGTAGACGCCGCCGGCGCCAGCACCGGCGCCGGCAACCAATCGACGGTCCGGTTTGACAGCATTCGCCTGCGGGCGGTGGATTGCACGGGAGGGACCGTCGGTGATGCGTCCGATGTGACGGTCCGGGTGCTGGTTCCCCCTGGGCCGCCGGCAAACTTCCTCGGCATCGCCCCACGCACCATCGTGGACGTCATGGTCACGGCGGGCCAAGCCGGCGCGCCGAACATGGGCCTGGACCATTTCGACGTCAGCGCGGCGCCGCTGACTCAGGCGGCGGGAAGCCCGATCGTGATCACGCTGACGGCGCGAGACTTGTGCAACAACGCAATCCCCAATTTCTCACCGGCAGCCCCCATCAACGTGACGGCGACCGGCGGCGCTGCGACGCGGAGCTTCGCTTCCGGCGGCGCGGCCAACGCCCTGACGATCAACGACAACGCCAACAACACCGCGACGATTCCCGTCGCCACGCCGTTTGACGCCAACGGTCAAGGAACATTCGAGGTGACCAGTCCGACGGGCGAAAACCCCGCCATCACCATCGCCGCGACGCTCGGCGCGGCGACCGGCAACGTCGCGGTGCATTGGATCACGGTAGGCTGCGCACTGTCGCCCACCGGCGTGTTGAGCCCGATCGGTACGCTCCATGCCATCACCGCCACCGTCGCGCAAAACGGCGCAACGCCGGTCGCAGGTGTTGACGTGAACTTCAGCGTGACCGCCGGTCCGAACATTGGCGCCGGGGGGGTTGCCACGACCAACGCACTCGGTCAGGCGACGTTCCTGTACGTCGGCGGTCCGAACACCGGCATCGACACGATCCAGGCGACGGGATTGATCGGCGCGGCGAGTTTCACTTGCACCGATTCAAATGCGGTTGAGTGGATCAGCCCCGCTTGCAGCATTGCCGCGCTTCCTGCAACTGCCGCCTTTGGCGCGCAGATTGTTCTGGTAGACGTGGAACGCCGGCTCGGCGTCGACGCGCCGGACGGCACGATGGTAACGCTATCGATTATTGGCGGCCCGAACACAGCCCACACCGATACGCAGCCAACGGCGGCCGGCGTCGCAACCTTCAACTACAACGACACGGGCGGCCCCGGCGTGGACACGATTCGGGCGAGTGGGTCGGTGGCGGGTGCGCCGTTCGAGTGTCTCCAGTCGAAGGAGTGGATCCAACCGTCGTGCGAGCTGACGCCGCTAAATAGCGTGAACCGGATCAACACGATCCACGACGTCAACATCACCTTGCTTCGTCGGCCGGGGGTTCCCGCAGCCGGCGTCAACGTCGATATGGACGTCGTCCTTGGGCCCCATGAGCCGGACGCTCTCGTGCCTCCGGCGACGATCATGACCAACGCAGCCGGTCAATTCGCCGTTCCGTTTAGCTATCTTGGCACGCTCGCGGGGACGGACACGATCGACGCCTCGGGCACGATCGACGGGGTGCCGTTCAACTGCCAGGCGACCAAGGAGTGGATCAACAGCGGGTGCGGACTGAACCGCACGTCGCCGACGAACCTGACCAGCCAGATCGGCACGTCACAGACCGTGACGGTGACGGTCTTGCGGACGACGCCGCCGGCCACGCCGGCGGTCAACGCCATCGTAAACTTCTCAGTCACAGGGGTGAACCCCACGGTCGGCGCGGCCGTAACCAACGTGAACGGCGAAGCCTCCTTCACCTACACGGGAGCCAACACCGGCAGCGACACCATCACGGCCACCACGACCGTCGACGGCGTACCCATCACCTGCACAACCACCAAGGACTGGATCAACCTCTCGTGCAGCCTCGATCCGCCGACGGACACGAACCCGGTCGGCTCGAGTCATCAAGTGGAAGTGACGCTGCTCCAGAACGGGTCGCTTCTCGACGGGGTGACTTTGACGTTCGCCGTGATCGCGGGACCCAACACCGGAGTCGCCGGGATGGTGACGGGGCCGACCGGCAGCACCGGATCGGGACAAGCTACATTCACCTACACGAGCGGCGGGAACACCGGCACGGATACGATCCGCACCTTTGGCACGATCTCCGGCGTTTTGGTCGAGTGCTTGGCGACCAAGATGTGGGTCGCTCAGCCCAGCTGCGCGATCGATCCGATGACAGCATCGCTGGCGGGCGGAATGCAGACGGTGAACGTAAACGTGGACCGGGCGCCGGGATTGAACGCGCAGGACGGGACGACGGTCAACTTCCTGGTCATCGCCGGTCCGAACGTCCTGACCGCCGGTACGGACACGACGACGGGCGGGGCGGCCGACTTCACCTACACGAGCAACGGGACCCCCGGCGTGGATACCATCCGCGCCAGCGGGACGATCGCCGGCGTACCGTTCGAGTGTCTGGCGACGAAAGAGTGGATCCAGCCGTCGTGCGAGCTGACGCCGCTGACGGACGTGAACCGGATCAACACGATCCACGACGTCAACATCACCTTGCTTCGTCGGCCGGGGGTTCCCGCAGCCGGCGTCAACGTCGATATGGACGTCGTCCTTGGGCCCCATGAGCCGGACGCTCTCGTGCCTCCGGCGACGATCATGACCAACGCAGCCGGTCAATTCGCCGTTCCGTTTAGCTATCTTGGCACGCTCGCGGGGACCGACACGATCGACGCCTCGGGCACGATCGAGGGCGTTGCGTTCAACTGCCAGGCGACCAAGGAGTGGATCGACAGCGGATGTCTGATCGATCCGTTCACGGATACGAACCAGGTAGGGACGGATCACACGGTGACGGTGACGGTGCTTCGGACGACGCCGCCGAACACGCCGGCGGTCAACACGATCGTGAACTTCACGGTGACGGGGGTCAACAACGAGGTGGGGGCGGAGGTGACCGACGTGAACGGTCAGGCCTCGTTCACCTATACCAGCAACGGGACGCCCGGGCCCGACACGATCACGGTGGACACCGTGGTGGACGGGGTGCCGATCGCCTGCAACGCCACCAAGAACTGGATCGACGCCGCGTGCAACATCACTCCGACTGCCGATACGAACCTCGTCGGTACGGCCCATACCGTGATCGCGCATGTGACGAGCAACGGCGCGCCGGTCAACAACCTACTCGTGTCGGTCCACATCATCAGCGGACCCAACGCCGGACCGCCCACGGTGGCGGTGACCGGCCCGCTCAACGGCCAGCCCGCCGGCCAGGCCAGCGTGACCTACACAAGTAACGGGACGCCGGGAACCGACACGATTGTCTTCTCTGGGCTGATTTCCGGTGTGCCGTTTACTTGCCAGGCAACCAAAACGTGGGTCGACCCAAGGTGCTCGCTGGCGCCCGTGGTCGACACGAACCCCACCGGCACGCAGCACACCGTGACGGGAACGGTGACTCGCAATGGCGCGGCGGCGGCGGGGATCAATGTGACCTTCACCGTGACGGCCGGCCCGAACAACGGGCTCGTACACAACGCGGTGACGAACGCTTCCGGACAGGCCGCGTTCGCCTACACCGGCGCCGGCGGCGAAGGGACGGACACGATTGAAATGACCGGCGTGGTCGACGGGATACCGTTCAGTTGCGCGGCGACCAAGACCTGGCAGGCGCCCGACACAAACGGCATCGACCCGGGCATCGAGGACGGTGCGCCCAACAACGGCGATGGTAACAACGACGGGATTCCCGATAGCTTGCAGGACAACGTCGCCAGTTTTCTCGACATCAATGGCGACTATGTAACGCTCGTTTCGCCGCCGGGCACTCAGCTCGTAGCTGTGAAGGCGATTCCGCCGCCCGCCGGCGGTATTCCGCCGCCCGACGTGGTCTTCCCGGTCGGCTTCTTCAGCTTCCGCGTGGAGGGCCTGTCCCCGGGAGCGACGGTCGTCATCAAGATGATCCTGCACTCCGATCCGACGGTGAATACATACTACAAGTTCGGCCCCACGCCGATCATCCCCGTCGATCATTTCTACAGCTTCTTGTTCGACGGGACGACGGGCGCGGAGATTGCCGGGAACATCGTTACGCTGCACCTCGTGGATGGGCAGCGCGGCGATTACGATCTGGCGGCCAACGGCGTGATCGTCGAGCCGGGCGCGCCGTCGCTCCAGGCGGACAATCCCGCGCCGATCACACCCGCCAGCGCGAGCTGCGGCCTGTGCGGAGCGGTGAGCGCGATGACGATGGTGGTGACCGTGCTCGGTCTGGTGTGCATGAAGTTGGGCCGTACACGGATGCGACGGCGAATTTAAGAACGCCTATCGCGTTCGGAATTTTCTGGGAGTGGCCGCTACGGACACCGGAGGGGTTGTCCGTGGCGGCCGCTTCGTTTCGACGGGACACGAGACGAGCGTGGGGACCCCGGACGAACCCGCCGCCCACTTATAGCACCAGAGCGAATGAAGCATCGTTGCGGTGCGGATCAGGCCGAGGTGGGAGTAGGCCCGCGGGAAGTTACCAAGAGCGATTTTATTTTCGGGATCGTATTCTTCTGAAAAAAGGCCGGTCAGGGGCGGATCGAAGAACTGGGCCAACAGAAAATTGCGGGCCGAGGCGTCGGTCGCATTGCTCAGGAATCCGTGCCCTGCGCCGTTCACCGAGCGGTAATCCTGGAACACACCGACGGGCAGCATGGTGTCCGCCAATCGGGCGCGTTGCTCAATGGGAACGCTGGTGTCGACGTTTCCGTGACCGATAAAGATTGGCGGGTCGTCGCTGGTCAGCCAGGTGATCGGGTTGACTTGGTTGCAGAGCGTCACCAGCGCCGGATAGGGCGGGTTCGGGTTGCCGATGTTCGCGCGAATATCGCCGATGCCGTCGCCGGGGTCGTCCCAGCCGACGAGGTGTGATTCCGGCGAACCGGGGTCGTCGTGGTTGATGCCGCTGCCAGGCGGCGAGGTAACGTCGAGATTGATGTTGAGGATGTCCGTCGGCCCGAAATAATCGACGGATGCCTGCACGCGACTGGAAAAGGCGAGGTTCCCGCCGGAGGTTGCCACGAGTGCCGAGAGATGGCCGCCAGGCCTAGGGTGCCGGCTATTGCCAACGAGGACGCACCGTTGCGTTAGAGTTCATGCAAACGCGGCTTTTCGACCATTGCTCTTGGTCTCCGGGCCTTCCATAATCCGCTTCGCGGAATCGATCTCGTATAGCCGGTGAGTGGCTGGAAACCTTAAGAAGGAGTCGAAAATGCGCATTCGAACATGGGGGCACGGCGGTCGGCACGTCGATCTGCTGTTTTGCGGTTTACTTCTGGCGTCGTCCGCAGGGTGCCGATTGCACCCGGTCAGCCTGGCCTCCATGGCCATCGGCGACGCGATCAACGACGCCGACGTGAAGAAGCGGCAGGAGAAGTTGTTCGACCAGCGCGTCTCGGCCGCGGACGAGATGTTCGGCGCGCGCGAAGAGACGCTGGTGGACGCCAACGACGCCCAGCGCGAGCTGATCACCTACCCGGTCAAAGGCGACTTGATGAACTCTCAAAACTGGGTCGTCGAATCGCGGAACGGTAAGCTTGTGGCGTTGTCGCGAGTCAAGCGAAACATCGATGGGGTCGAAGACGTCATCAAAGCGGCGGCGATCGAGCCCAAGGTCATAGGCAAAACGCCGGAGGACTGTTGCCGGAACGCCGAGTTCAAGGAACCGCTCGCCACGCTGCGCAGCCGCGACACCGGCGAGGTCATGCGGGTGTATGACGTACGCAACTGGACGAACTCTCGAGGTGCGCGTTATTGCGTCCTGCGGTTCGACGAAAACGATCACTGCAAGACGATCCGGCTGGTAGGCGTCAGCGCATCGATCGCCAAAGACCCCATCGCCAACGACAACCGGTAATCCGAGTGCGATCGCGCGGACTCCCAAAGCCGCGAATACGAGCGGGCAGGGAGGCCCGTCCCACTGATGCGCGATCGGGGATGAATATCTGATGATCGGACTCCTGGCGTCGGCTACGGTTTGGAACAACGAGTGAGACCGTCACGAAGGGCTTGGCAGCATGTCTTATTTAGGCGTCAATCGGTGGACGTTCGCCGGTTCGGCCGCGCTGGTGTGGGCCGTACAGGTAGGCTGCGCCGCGCCGCAGCGACCGCTGCCGCCGCCGCTTTCCAACGCCGATGTCGGCGGTACGCAATGGCTCGTCGAAGTTGAAAAACCGTCCGATCGAATCCTGAAGGGTTTTGATGCGCCGCAACGCAGCGAGACGTGGCAGGTCGGCTCGGAAGTGCTTTACTCGGTTCGCATCGAAGGCCGTGGGCCGATACTCACGCGATTCGTCCACATGAAGTTATGCTCTTTGCCGCTGCAAGGCGTCAAGCAAGTTCGAATCAACCCTTCTGCGCCCGCAGCGAACGAAAAGGAAGTTTTCGACATCCACGACCCGGCGGAAGAGTCCTACGAACTGCCGGTCATGGAATGGACCTATTACGCCTCGATGCAACTCAAGGGGGCAGGTCAGCAGGCAGCGACGTCGTACACCATCAAGTCCAGCGCGGTCGTGGCCTGGATGGCACTGTACGACGAAGCCGGCAAGCGGCTGCAATCTCATTATTCGCTGCTTCCGGAGTCGCATCTTCGAAAGGGCTTGGCCCGGTATTGCGAGTGGGCCGGCACGCTCGATCCTTCCTCGTCAGCCGGCATCGCGCCGACGGCCGAGCAGATGGCATGGATTTTCGAATCGCAGGCCGCGCTGTTCAGCTTTGGCGCGGTGGTCAACTCCTCGCCGGTCGCGGAGCCGCTCATGAAACACATCCTGCCGCGTTCAACGCTGTTGGGCATTTGGCTGTTCGGCAAGCCGAAGATCGGTTTCAATTTGGGGCGACCGGCGCTAGAATCGCGGCGGTTGCCGGCCTTGGCGAAGGACCGTCCGGCATGGCAATTGCCGCTGCAAATCGCCATGAACGACGAGCCGGTGCTGCAGTGTCGCGTGACCGTCACCGCGCCGGAGAGTCCGTTCGATCTGTGCGCCGGGGTCGTGGCGTTTGAAGGGCGGCTGATCGACAACCCGGCGCGGCGGTTTCAGATGCACTTGATCGCGGCGGGGCGAGCGGCGAAGGCCGCCGGTTGAAAAATCCATATCAGCGTCGCATGGCCCCCTGCAACCGCTCACTGAGGCAAAGGCTGATCCTGGCACCGCTGGCCCCCAAATGAGGAATGAAATGTGTGGACAGATTTCCTTCTTGACCAAGATACACTATTGCGATCATCTTGCGGAAAGCATCGAGGCGCCTCATGGCAAGCTATACGTACCGGGATGTCGTGAGAAAGCTCCGACGAGCCAGCTTCGTATTTGATCGCAGCGCTGCCGGGAGCCACGAGATCTGGTACAACACTTCGACGAAGCGGCGAACCACCGTCCCCTGCCACCCCGGCGATATCCCCAGAGGCACCTTGCGAGCCATCATTCGGCAAGCGGGAATTTCTCCCGAGGAATTCGCAAACTTGTAGGAAAAATGAATTTCGAGGCTCAGCGTGTGATACTCACGGCCACGGTCGTCGCCAACATACCGTTGGTCTTCCGCCGCAACCGGGGAACAGGGTCGCCGTGTTCGATGCAACTCTCAATGATCTTACGGGCCACGTCGCGTGCGATTTCGACGGTCTCGGCGATCGTCCGACCTTGCGCAACAAGGCCTTGAACCTGTCGACTCGTCGCCAGGAAGCCGCCCTCGGCCAAGGTCTCGATCTTTAGATCGAGAAGGTATTCGTCGACTATCGTACTTCGCGCGGTTTTTCGTCGTTTGCGCATCGTCGGCTCCAAGGGTCCTATTCCAGGTTCATCGTCATGAGGAACTCGGCGTCGGGCTTGACCTATTGTAGCCGCTTATGAATCTCAGCGGCCTTCCTTTCGATGGCGGCGTAATCGCCCGCGGCCAGGGCGGCCGGGTCGAAGAGCGATTTGACGAAGCCGACGCCGAAGGCGCCGGATCGAAGCACGGCAAGGAGGTTGTCCGCCGTGACGCCGGCGGTCGGGAAGATTTTGAGATGCGGCAGCGGGGCGAGGATCGCGGCGACGTAGTCGGCGACGTCGGCCGGGGCGGGAAAGAGTTTGATGATGTCGGCGCCGAGCCGGTGGGCTGTCATCATCTCCGTCGGCGTGAACGCGCCAAAGATGCTGACCACGTCCAGCGCAGCCGCTTCAGCAATGACCGCGGCGTCCGTCATCGGTGAAACGAGAAAACGCGCTCCGGCCCGCACGGAATCGCGGGCTTGCTGCACGGTGAGAACGGTGCCGGCCCCGACGAGTAGATCGGAACGGCTTGCAAAACGCTTGATAAGTTCCAATGCGCCCGGCGTGGTGAGCGTGAACTCGACCATCCGAAATCCACCGGCAACGGCGGCTTCCATCGCGGCGGACGCCGTCTCGGTCGAATTTGTACGGATGATCGCGCTGATTTTGAGGCGGGCGATTGCCGCAAGCGTTTTATCCCGACTGTCGGTGTTCATGAGACGTACACCATGTCCCTGCATTATGCCAAATTCATCGTCCTGAGGCGAGGTCCGAGTGCGGGACGATCCCGCCCGATGGCAACTCTACGGACAGTTTACCGCCGCGTCCTTGCCGATGGCCCGGGCGGACAGCGCGACGTTCCATCCCGTCTGCCGCAGGACCCACTCAATGTAGGTGTTGCTGTTCAGGCCCAAAACCTCGTAGGCGAATCGGCACGGATAGTTGGGCGATTGGGTTTCGATGAAATCGGCGATCGATTGGGCCTGGTCATCGAAGACCTCGGCGATGACAAAAGCCGTAGCGAAAAATTCGGGCCGTGGATGTTCATCCAAATCGATATTCAGAACGTGGCCGTACGGACCGTTCTCCCACGGCTCAAGCTCCCACATCTGCACGTCGGCCGAGCCGGAAGGCTTAAAAACGAAAGACAGATGAATCGCGATAGGCACGACCGGAAAGATTTCATCGCCATAAAGCCGGACGAACGGCCGACCGCTTGAAACGATATCGGCCAGCGGCGCAAACTGCGATTGGTCGGGGATGTCGGCCGGACCGAATGCCCCGCATCCGGTGAGAATCCCCACAACCGCGCAGAGAATCGTATATCGCATTACGCCAGGTTCATCGTCATCAAAAACTCGGCGTTGGACTTGACCTTTCGTAGCCGCGCGATGAGCAGTTCCATCGCCTCGACGGGGTTCATGTCGACGAGGACGCGGCGGAGTTTGTAGACCAACTCCAGCTCCTTCGGATCGAGCAGCAGCTCTTCCTTGCGCGTGCCGGAGGCGGCGATGTCGATCGCGGGCCAGACGCGTTTGTCCACCAGTCGGCGATCCAGGTGAAGCTCGCTGTTACCGGTGCCTTTGAACTCCTCGAAAATGACTTCGTCCATCTTCGATCCGGTGTCGACGAGGGCGGTGCCGATGATCGTCAGGCTGCCGCCTTCCTCGATGTTGCGGGCGGCGCCGAAAAATCGCTTGGGCTTTTGTAGGGCGTTGGCGTCCACGCCGCCGGTCAGAATCTTGCCGGAGTGCGGGACCTCGGTGTTGTACGCGCGGGCCAGTCGGGTGATCGAATCGAGCAGGATCACGACGTCGCGGCCGTATTCGGTCAGGCGTTTGGCCTTCTCGATGACCATCTCTGCGACCTGGACGTGGCGGCTGGCCGGCTCGTCGAAGGTGGAGGAGATGACCTCGGCCTTGGTGTGACGTTGCATTTCAGTCACTTCCTCGGGCCGTTCATCGACCAGCAGGATGATGACGTAGGAGTCGGGGTGGTTCGTGGTGATGGCGTTGGCCATCTTCTGGAGCAAGACGGTCTTGCCGGTGCGCGGCGGGGCGACGATCAACATGCGCTGGCCCATGCCGATGGGCGTGACGATGTCGATGACGCGCATGTTCACTTCGTCCTGCGCGGTTTCCATGATCAAGCGGCGAGTCGGGTGGTGCGGCGTCAAGTCCTCGAAGACGGCCTTCTCGGTGACCTTGTCCGGCTCCTCGAAGCAGATCGCCTCGACGCGGAGCAGCGCGAAATATTTCTCGCTCTCCTTCGGAGGGCGGATTTGACCGGCGATAATGTGCCCGCTGCGCAGGCCGAAGCGGCGTATCTGCGAAGGGCTGATGTAGATGTCGTCGGGGCAGGGGACGTAGTTGTACTCGGGGCTGCGCAGGAAGCCGAAGCCGTCGGGCAGGATTTCCAGAACGCCCTCGCCGTACATGAGGCCGTTCTTGTTGATGCGTTCCTTGAGGATTTTGAAGATGAGGTCCTGCTTTTTCAGGGCGGCGTAGTCGGCGATGCCTTCGGCCGTGGCGACTTCGTGCAGCTCGGGGATGCTCATGCGCTGGAGATCGGTGATGTGCAGATCGCCGCGCTTGATCTTTTCATAGCGCTCGTGGGTCTCGCGGTCGATGTCGCCGCGGGCCTCCACGGCTTCGCGCGACTCGGGAGCGTCTGCTGCGGGTTCCGCAGGAACGGGAGCGGCGGCAGGGACGGCTTCGGGCATCTCGCCGTTTTCGACCGCCACCGCGGCCACGTCCTCTTCGTCCTCCATGGCGGAGGCCGAAGAGATGACGGCGGGCCGTTTGATCGGCGCGTCGTGCGGACGTTTGTGTCTTTTGTGGAACGGTCTCGAGGGTCCTTGCGGCCTAGGCATGATGGCAGCCTCCAGTCAGGGATGGTGTCGTATTCATGGGGGGTTAGATTCCTGGAATTGAATGTTCGGTTCTATGGGTCGGTCTGTTCTATCGTCACAAACGTTGAATCGTCGGGTGCGGCGTGCGGGGCGATCGGGCGACCACGGCCTCGCGGGATTACATCTCAGATAGCGCCGGACTCCGAGACGATTTTTGAAAAAATGCGGTCTACTTGGTTTCGAAGGTCGCTCAGGGTGGAGTTGTTGTCACAGATATAATCGGCCCTGGCCCGCTTCATGTCCAGGGGTTGTTGCAACTTTTCTCGACGATTTATTTCTCCATCCGGCCAATGCCGAGGTTTTTCGGACCTATCGCGGCGTTTGTCAAGGCCGGCATCGACAAAGATGACGGCGTCGCACATCAGATCCAAGTCGGCTTCATACAACAAGGGGCTATCCAAAACGATCATCTTGATTCGTGGCTGTTTCTCAAGCTCGGCGACCACGTCCGCCCGTCGAACCGCGATCCGAGGGTGCAAAAGCGCTTCGAGCCGGTGGCGCTGCGCGGGGTCGGCGAAAACGATGGCCGCGACCTTCTGTCGATCCACGCTGCCGTCGGCCGCGAAAACCTCGCTGCCCCACCACTTCAAGAGGACGTCCTTGACCTCGCGGTTGTTGATCTCCTGGTGGCTGAGGGCGTCGGAGTCGATGACGCCAGCCCCCAATTCACCCAGGATCTTGGCCACCGTGCTCTTGCCGGAAGCGACGCCACCGGCCAGACCGACGACCGGTTTACGATATCGTGTTGTCTGCTGTTTAAGCTCCGTGTGCGGTACTCCGTCACCGCCTGCGAACTTTGCGGGAAAGTCGCTGCCTGGTGGAGATCAACGTCATCGCCGTCGTCGGTCGAATCAATCACTGTCGGAGGCGACTCCGGCGAAAACCCGCCGGGCTCGGCGATGAGGTGAATCCTTTTGGAAGTATCCAAGTAGCTTAGAGCATTGTTACCGTAAAATCAAGGGTACGGAAAAAAGCCCCATTTACCTAGACATTGAATATCATAACGACCCTGCGCGGAAAAGTCACGCATATTTTTTTGAGATCGATAGCCGGGACTACCCGCAACCCCCGGACCTTTAAGGCCCCGGGGCTTAAGATTGGTTCTTCGTATCCAGTAGGATATTGATAGGCCCGTCGTTAATTGAGTTTACGGCCATGTATTCCCGGAATCGGCCGGTCTGGACGGGGAGCCCCAAGATTCGCAGCTTTTCACACACCGCCTGGTAGAGGGCGTCCGCGGCGTCTGGCTTGGCGGCGGCGGTAAAGGTGGGCCGGCGGCCCTGGCGGGTGTCGGCCAGGAGCGTAAAGTTACTGACCACCAGTATGGACCCGCCGACGCTGGAGACGTCGAGGTTCATCTTGCCGGCGTCGTCCTCGAAGATACGCAAATGGGCGATCTTCGAGGCGAGTTGTTCGGCGTCAGCCGGCGTATCGTCCGCCGCGACGCCGACATAGACGAGCAGGCCCTTTTCGATCCGCCCGACGACCTCGCCCGCGATCTCGACGGATGCGCTATGTACCCGCTGCACGATGGATCGCATCGTCGGCTCCTTGAACGCCGGCCTCGATAGACTCCCATCATCGGAGGTTCACGACGAGCTTTGAGGCGTCAAGCTTCGAAGGAGACCATAATCGGCCGGTAGGAACGGTACAAGGTGGTCAACGATGCGAAGAGCAGAACGGCGCCGAGGACGAGAAAGGCGCGACGATGTTCGCGCCGACCGGCGAGGCAATAGACGAGGCCGAGCGTCGCGAGGGTGGTGGGTCGGACCCATTCCGCGGGCGACGACTCGGGGGAGAGTAGTTTCGCCATCGCCAACGCCGGAAAGACGAGCAATGCCAGGAGCCACAGCGGCGTGACGAAGCTCCGCCAGCGATGCCTGCCCAGCGCCTCGGCAACGATGAGCGCCGGGAGGGCAAGGGCCCCGAGGACGACCGCCAGATATTGCACGACCCAACCGCGCAAAACCGGCGCGGGCATTCGGATGAAACAGAAAACCACGCCGGCGACGACGATCGCGACGGCGAGCGACGCGTTGGGGCTGGAATTCTCGCGGATCGCGACGCGCATCGCGATCCACGCGAGCAGGCCGATGGCGATCAGCCCAACGATGATTCGGCCGACCGAGTCGTCGGCGTTGCTGGCGGCGACGAGATGCGGCCACATCGCCATTTCAAAGGCGAGGAGCATGGCGAGCGCGGTCAGAATGAAGGCGGTACGGCGGTTGTAGGGGATCATTCGGCCGGCGGTCGTCCACGGTACGTCGCCTAAAAGTTGTTGATGCCAGACCTTCGCCAGCCAGCGCCAGCCCGCGATCATGACCACCAGGGCGAATAGCACGGCGTTAAAGAGCGTAGGGATTCGCTCGGCATATTCGGTGGATTCGCGCGGCGCGACCGTCACGGCGGTCACCACGCAGGAGAGCAGCACGGCGGCGAGGCTCAAAAGAGCCAGGCCGAGCCCTGCCGTGTTCGCGCTCCATCGGCGGTAGGTCATGAAGACGCACGTCGTTCCGGCGACGGTGGAAATGACGCAACTGGCCAGGGAAAGCGGCCCACTGGGCGGCGCGAACTGCACGATCTGATAGACGCCCAGCACGAGGATAACGGCGGCGATCAGCGCCTCGACCTGAATGAAGAC
>CAYMXF010000011.1:0-7115 GCA_964393935.1 uncultured Planctomycetaceae bacterium | reverse complement strand
GCGACGAGGTCGCTGTTGGAAAACGGCATGGTGCGCTGTCGGTCATCGGTCGCCGGCCCGTGGCACAGCCGCCCTCGGCTGTGACTTCGAGCCTGTGCGGAAAAGCTCTACGGCTCTTCGGCGAGGATCACGTTGTCGTAATCGAGCAGCGTACCCTTGGCCCGCTCGACGTCAACGATGCCTTGGTTGTAGTTGACGATCGACTGAAGGAGCGCCCGCCGCGCCGAGGCCAGGTCGAACTGAGCACCGAGAATAGTGTTCAGCTCCTCGGGGCTCTTACGTTCTTGGCGTTCCTGGAGGGAGCGTAGGTTTTCGCTGGAGGCGATGACGGCATCGTGGCTGGGGCGGATCTGTTCGAAGTTGGTGTCCAGGTTTCGCAGGGCGACGCGGCAATCGGTGATGACGTCGTCGAGGGCTTTCTTATAGGCGACGACGGCCTGGGACTGCTGGAGTTTGGAGATCCGGATGCCGGCCCGTTCGGCGCGCTCGCCGAAGTTCCATTGGAACTCGACCCCGACGAACTGGTCGATGAAGTTGCCGGACGTCATTTCGTCGAAGCCTTGATCGGCATTGCCGCCGACGCCGTTGAGCGTCATGCGATAGACGGCGTCCAGCCGGGGAAGGGCCTGGTTCTTGGCGACACCGAGTTGAATCCGCGTCGTATCCACGGCGTAGCGGGCGCGGAGGATTTCCGGGCGACGCTCGATCGCCGTTTCCACGGCCTGGAAACGGTCGCGAAGGATGCTGATCGTCGTGGGGTTGTCGATGGGGATGATTTCGTAGTCGGCGGAGAGCGGCAGATCCGGATCGTTGAGCAGGTTGAGAAGCTGATCCTCGGCGTTGCGGACGCGATTCTTCACGTCGATGTATTCGAACTCGCGGGCCTTAACGGCGGCCTGGCTGCGATAGAGCAGCGTTTGATAGGCGTCGAAGTCGATGCGGGCCTGGACCTGCGAGAGGGTCAGGACGGCCTCGGCGAGCAGTTCCGCGGAGGCCGTCACGTCGCGTCGCGCGGCGACGAGCGCCCAGTAGGCTCGTTCGGTGTTGTTGAGCGTATCGATGACCCTGGCACGGAAAGATTCGCGGTTGGCTTCGCGCTCGTTCTTGCGGATGTTGATTTGCGCGCGATTGAAGTCGATGCCGAAGTTGCGGAGGACCGGCTGGCGCAGCTCGGCGATGAAGTTTTGGGACCACAAAGGGTTGTAGCTGGTGTATTCGGTCGAGGGGTTGTTGAGCCGGGTCATCTGCTGCGTCAGGGTGGCCGTCGCGCCGGTGGCGAGCAACTTTCGGATTCCGCCGTTGACGATGGTGGTGTCGTTTTCAAAGCTGCGCTGCGCGAGGGGCGTACGGATCAATAACGGCTGGGGCTGGTCGGCGTTGTTACGGCTGGCGTTGGCGAAAAAGGCCATGTCGAAGGCGGCTTCGGATTGGACGACCTGCGCCGTGCTGATCGCCGGGGCATAGCCGTCGATCTTGATGGCGTAATTGTGCGCCAGGGACCGACGAAGCGCGTCGCCGAGCGAAAGCTGAAAGACCTTGGGTCGCTCGATCTGCTTGATATAGGTGGAGGCGTCCTGATAGATCCGCTCGTATTCTCGCTTGATGCTGACGCTGAGCCGGGTCGCTTCGAGACGCTTCTTGAAGACGTCGGCGGCCTGCGCTGGGTCCGGCAGTTGCAGCCAAATGGTCGTGTCGATCGCCGGCTGCGTTGACGGGACCTTGCCGGAAAGTTCGACCGGCGGTGGACCGCCCATCTGCGTCAAATCAGGGGCGGGTTCGACCACTTGCTGCGCCGACATCTCGCCCTCGATCCGGTCGGTCTGCTCGCTTTGTTCGGTCGAAATGGAGGCGGCGGGCTTTTGGCAGCCGGTCCAAAAGACCAAGACCATTGCCGTTAAGTATAGGCAGATAAGTCGATTATGCGCAATTCGTTGCATTGAGACGATCACGTTTTTCAAGTTTGGTGCCGGACGGGGCAGCGGGGAACCTCGCTAGCGGTTTCGCCCGTCCGTGGGCGGTTTCTGTGAAGAACCTCGCTTCTAAAGGGGCCAAATGCCGCTGTCAAACCCTGTTACCAATACTGGTACAACGGCAATTCGCCCGATCGTCCTGTAACTGGAACTGCCAGTGCTGACAACGGGGTGTGGGGCTTAGGCTCACGACGAGCGATCTCATCGAAGAGAAGCGCAGAATCTGCGCGTCGTTTTTAGATCGTTTTGAGTATCGTGAAACGGCCGAAGTTCCTGCGTACCCCCGAAATCACAACAAGTTTCAGGTCTTGGACCGCTTCACGAAATCCGCAACCGCTCTAACGTCGACGATGGCGAAGACTGAGAAGGAGCGCGAAGGCGAGGGGGGGCGGTTTTCCGTTCAACTTCCTGTGTGTGTGGTTGAAGGAGCCTGAAGGAGGCTGAATGGGCGAGCCAAACGCCAAAACGCCAAAACGCCGAAACTCCAAAACGTCAAGACCGGGGGCCGAGAGCGCGAGGGGCCACCGAATAGCGAATAGAAAGCGGGGGGGGGCCGGAAAAGGGTGGAAAAGGTTGGAACCAATTCTTGATCTGTGGGCGGAGACACCATTATCGTAATCACTCTGAATATCCTCCGGGCGCGGGCACCGGGAGCGAAACGCCGAAACGAAGGAGGGCCGGCACGCCGCGCGTGCGTCGGGGGGATCGTTGAATTCAAGAAAAAAAGAGGGTGGCTGAATTGGCCTGAATTTCGTGAATTTTCGGCGTTGGCGGGGTGAAAAACGGGGGTGGGGTTTTCGAGTTCAAGTTGGATTCAAGACGGCGGATTGAATTTCCGGCTTTGCTGAAAAGGGTCCGAGGGGCCGAGGATTCAAGGGGCCGTGGGCCGGAGGGCCGACACTTCGTTTCGTTGGAGTCGTTCGTGGTCATGCGCGAGGACCCTCTCCCTGCGCGGTCGGCGATGGCGGCCGCGCGTCCCGATGATGCGAAACTAACAATTACCTAATATAGCGCTGCGGCCGGAAAAGGCAAGGAAAAAATTAGGGGTCAGGGGTCAGGGGTCAGGGGCCAGTGGAATAAAAAGGCTTGGGGCTTGAGCGAAGAAAAGGGATCAGCGGCGTCGGCGGCGGGGGGCGAGGAGGAGGGCCCGCCTCAGCGGGTAAACTATGGCGAGGAGGGCGAGCGAGGCGGATTCTGGGACGGGGTTGATGTTGAAGTGGACTTCGCCGGAGGCGTCGCCGGACGGCGTGGGGGTGTAAAAGTAGACCGTTGTGTCGTAGTAGACCTCGTATTCCCGCCCGGCCAGGAGCAGGCCGCTGCCTTGAACGTAAAGGGTGCCGTGGGGGGGGCCGAGGCCTTCGTTGCCTCCATACGCAAAAGCGTCCACGATATTTTCTTCCGCCAGCAAATCGTACACATCCAGGAAGATGTCCGTGTCGCCGCGCGCGGAATTCGGCCAGGCGTATTGCCACGTACCCTGAGCGGTGATGATGGAATCGACGGCGGGGATGAGGTGGATTTGGCCTACGGACTCCGTGGAGCCTAGGAGTTGCTGCTGATGATGGTTGGTAGAGACGTCGAAATGGGCGGAGTCTCCGGACCAGCCAAAATCATAAGTTGCAGTTGTATAGGAATTATTAAGTATTGCAGTATGCGAATCTTGAAATGGGTTTTCGACAACGCTGAATGCCGCGAATTCGTTATCACCCTGCGGCGTCGAATCATGTATGCCGGTATCCAATTCCCACGATTCTACGATCAAGTCGCCTGCGGCGCGCGACGGGGCCAAACCGAGGGCAAGTGTAACAATCGCGAGTGAAATCAATCCGGGCTGCATGAAACATCCTAACAGAATCTTCATTGATTCGTAACTCATTATATTATCCAAGGTTACGCGAGTCAAGAACGATCGCTAGCCCGATAATATTTTTCCTTGACATACCGTTAGTCGTTGGTACACTCGCCAACTCGCCAACTCGCCAACTCGCCAACTCGCCAACTCGCCAAGGCCAGAAGTTGTTAGGGCCTCGCGCCGGAAAGTTCTTTGCAAAGGAATGTCTCCATGTCTCGTCGGTTTACTCTCGGATTCTCTGTTTTTGCGGTCGGTGTTCTTCTTTCAGGCCAGATCGCGCGAAGCAGCCTGATCAGCCAAAACACGCACGCGCTGTTGTGCATGGCCCGGTTGGCGCAGGTTGCCCAGGCAGCCGTCTACTACGTCAAATCCAACGCAACGGGCACTCCCCATGATGGTACGACTTGGAATCAAGCGTTTACCGATCTTCCCACCGCCGTCTCGAGCGTTGGGAATGTATCGGGACAGACCGATGAGCTTTGGGTAGCGGCGGTGGCGAATTCTCCCTATAAGCCTACGGCTGGAGCAGATCGGACCCTCAGCATTCCGATGAAGACCCGCGTCGAGATTTACGGGGGCTTCGTTGGAAACGAGACCGTCCGCACTCAACGGGACTGGGTAGCGCATGAAACGATCCTGAGCGGCGACATCGGCACCGCCAACGACAACACAGACAACAGTTGGCACGTCGTCAAAGCGAACGGCGTCGCTAATACGGCCATCCTCGACGGATTTACGATTACGGGAGGCTTCGCGGACGGTAACAATCAGAGCAACGACCGGGCTGGTGCGGGTATATGGCTCGCAAGCACTTTTTCAAGCCCATTCATAAGCCACTGCATCATAACGGGAAATGTCGCAAATTATTCAAGTGGGAACGCTGGAGTGGGTGGCGCTATTTATGCCGCTGTCAATTCCAATACTTCGGCGAAATTCGAGGACTGCGTCATCAGCGATAATCATAGCGCCCGGTCGGGCGGGGCCGTCTCCATTTCCAGCCCAGGCGCCGTCAAATTTACGCGGTGTGTCTTTTCAGGTAACTCCACGCTCTCCACGAGTGCATCAAGCAACAATGGCGGTGGGGCGTTATACTTTTCGGTCAGCAATTTGGTCACGCTTGACACGTGTACGCTTCAAAGCAATTCGACGGGCGCCTCACCCGGTGGTGCGGTCTACGTCACGGGATCGGGTGCTTTTATCGCCAGCGATTGTGTGTTTGACGGGAACACGGCGAACGGGGGCTCGCTCAGCGGCCAGGGCGGCGGTCTTTATTCGAACGGGACTCAGAACACATTGGTGAACTGTTTGTTCCACGCGAACAAATCGGAACAGTCCGCTCAGTCCAACGCGGGGGGCGGCGTTGCGCTGGCGGGCACCAGCGGTGCGCAAGTCATTGTGAACTGCCAGTTTATCGCGAATGAGGGAAACTCCCAGGGATATGGCGGCGGTTTTTATACGGCCAAAAATTCAGACGGTGTCGCCATAATAAACTGCCTTTTTGCCGGAAATAAGGCCCAGTTCGGCGGCGCGGCTTATTGCAGGTCCGCCCCCGGTCTTCCCGTCATTTTTACGAACTGCACGGTGGCGGACAACGTCGCTCGAGGGCCCGGTAATACCGCTGGAGGCGTTGGAGGGATCGGTTTGGAGGCGACCGACCAAGGCAAAGTTTACAACTCGATCCTTTGGGGCAATACCGACGGCAGCGGCAACCCCACCAGCCAGCAGCAAATCAGGCAAGACGCAGATCAAGCCTTTCCTGTCGTGGCGTACTCCTGCGTTCAAGGCGGCTACAGCGGTGCGGGGGGCACGGCCAACATCAGCACCGATCCGCTGTTCTTTGACGCGAGCCACACGGACGCGGCGTTGAACAATTACAGGCTCCAGCCTTGTAGTCTGGCGAGCGATTCCGCCGATTACGACGCGCTCTTCGCCGCTCAGGATCCCGCCAACCTGGATCTCGACACAGACTTTACTGAGCCCACGCCGCTGGATTTGGAACTCGTGGATCGCTGGTTCGATAACCCTCAACGCTCCAACGATGGACATGGGACCCAGGGGAGCGACCCCAAATTATTCGTTGACATGGGCGCCTTTGAGAACCACGCGCCGGTGTGCTCGATGCCTGGCGACTTAAATGGTGATGCGGCGGTGGACGGCAGGGACATCCAGCCATTTGTCGCCTGTGTGCTTGCGGAGTCGCAGATGTGCCCATGCGGGGACCTTGACCTCAGTGGCCGTTCCACGCGCGACGACATTGCGTGCTTCGCGAAGCTACTGTTGACGAACGAGGCGTGTGGGATTGCCTGCGATGCCGGCCAGCGGACCTTCGCCGACTGCAACACCAACGGCGTGCCGGACATCAACGACATCTTCAATGGGACGAGCCAGGACTGCAATCACAACGACGTGCCCGACGAGTGCGACCTGGACGCGAGCGACCCGGACGGCAACGAGTTGGTCAGCGCGGACGTGAACACCAACAGCGTGCCCGACGAGTGCGAGCCGGATTGCAATACGAACGGCGTGCCGGACGATTGGGACCTCTCGCAGGCCACGAGCGACGATGTTAACACGAACGGCATCCCCGATGAATGCGAGGCGGACTGCAATACGAACGGGGTGCCGGACGCGTGGGATATTTCGCAGGCGACGAGCGCCGATTGCAATACGAACGGAACGCCGGACGAATGCGAGGCGGACTGCAACACCAACGGCGTGCCGGACGATTGCGACATCGATCCGAACGACCCGGACGGCGACGAATGGGTCAGCGCGGATTGCAACGGCAACGGAATGCCGGACGAGTGCGATCTGGCGCTGCCGGGCGGTTGGGGCAGCCTGGACTGCAACACGAACGGGATACCCGACGAGTGCGACATTGCGTCGTGCGAGAGCGACCCGGCGTGTGGCGATTGCAACAGCAACGGCATCCCGGACGGCTGCGACATCGCCGCTGAAGTGAGCGAGGACGCGGATACGAACGGCATCCCCGACGAGTGCGAGGGCGAAGGGATGATGGGCGGTGGGTCGCAGATGATGATGGGCGGTGAGGGGGGCGGAACCCCACCCCACCCCTCCCCTTCGCAAGGGGAGGGAGAAGAGGCCGCGTGGGAGGCGTACTACGAGTGGGCGGCGGCGCAGTGCTGGGGACCGGCCTGCGAAGGGCCCGGCGATGTACAATTCGCTGCGATGGTCGCCAAGCTCCAGGAACTCGGCCTGCCGGTCTCGGGGCGGCCTTTGATGCCGTGAGCGAATCACCCTCACCTCGCCACGGCGAGTCATCCGTGGCGACC
>CAYMXF010000010.1:11478-26021 GCA_964393935.1 uncultured Planctomycetaceae bacterium | reverse complement strand
GAGTTCCTGGGCACCGTGGTCAAGTCGCAGGGCGGCCTGCACGGCCCCCGGGGGCTTCTGATTGATGGTGGCGGCAACCTTCTGGTCTCTGATCAGAATAGCGGGACTTCCACGCAAGGCGAAGTCTCGCTGTACAGCAGCGCGACCGGCAAGCTGCTGAGCCGCGTCGTTTCGCACGATGACCAGAATGCACCGACCGTGCCCCGCGGCACCGTCACGACAAGCACGGCCCTCTTCGTGGCGGATTTCACGGCGGAATCTCGGCTCAACAACCATCCGCCGACTCCGGGCCGGGTGCGGGTCTATTCAACGGCGGGCGCCTTCATCGCCGATCTGTCGCCCCCTGTCGGCCAGGTTCCCCCGGACAATTACCATCCCCGTGCCGTGGTGATCGGGCCGGATGGGTTGCTCTACGTGTCCAACTTTCCGAACCTCACCACCGGGCTGGGCGGCGATGTCCTGCGCTTTAGCCCTTCAACGGGGGCTTTCATGGGTGTGTTCATCAGCGATGCCGGCGGCGTCAACCACCTCAACAGACCCGAAGGCATCGTTTTCGGCCCCGACGACAAACTCTACCTGACCAGCTTCCGGGCGGACGCGACCGACACCGACAAGATCCGGATCTATCAAGGCCCCGGCGGCGCTAGCCCCGGCGCTTTTGTTGATGCGATCGACCTCGATGTGGCCGGTCAGTCGCGCGCTTTTGGCCAGGCCCTGATCTTCGGCCCCGGCGGACGGCTCTTCGTCCCCATTACCGGCAACGGACCCGATACCGGTTCCGTACGGCGCTACAACGTGGCCACCAAGGCATTCGATGTCTTCGTGCCCGCGGATGCGCAGGACGGCCCCTTGGGGCAGCCGTGGTATCCGACGTTCGGCAAGACGAACCCTAGCACGCTGAGTTATGAACCGTAGGTGCTACTCGGCAACGACGGCCGGTGAGGGTTTAGCCGTTAAGCAAGCCCCACCGGCCCCTGCGAGGTCTACATCGCCGACTTCGACAACAGCGGAACGGCGGAGATCGGCGATCTACCCAGTTTCTTGACGGCCCTGCTTGCGCGACAGCGACAAGGCGGGCCGATTCGGTATTGGTATACTGGTAACTATGAGCGACTCGCCCCACGACCCGCCGGAAACGCCGCCGTCCGCCATCGGCGTGACTGAACTGCTTCACGCGGCGGGCCGTGGCGAAACGCGCGCGGCCGAGCAGCTCTGGCCGCTGGTCTACGCACAACTCCGGGCGCTGGCCCAGAAACACATGCTCGGCGAGCGGCCCGATCACACGCTCCAGGCCACAGCCTTGGTGCACGAGGCGTATCTCCGACTGGTGCAGAACGAACAGGTCGACTGGAAAGGGCGGGCGCATTTTTACGGTGCCGCGGCCGACGCCATGCGGCGTGTCCTCGTCGATCACGCGCGCGCCCGCGGCGCGGCCAAACGCGGCGGAGACTGGAAAAACGTGACGCTTAATCTGGCGGACCTGGCGGAGGGGCGGGGACTGGGTGAGTTGCTTTGCGTCGACGAGGCGCTGGAGCAATTGGCGGCATCCGAGCCGCGCGCCGCGGAGGTCGTACGTCTGCGGTTCTTTGCCGGTCTGAGCGTGGATGACACGGCCCGTGCGCTCGGCCTTTCGCCGCGTAGCGTGGATCGCGAATGGCAATACGCGCGGGCCTGGCTGAAGAGAAGGCTTGAGACTTGAGGTCCTCCGCAGCGGATCTTCGACTTGGGGCTTGAGGATGATGCACCGACTGATCGTCGGTGCCACAAAGAGTCGGTGCCACAAGTTGATGGCTTGGCGATTAAAGAGGCGCGACATGGCAGATCAGGCGAGGGTGAAGGAGGTATTCACCGAGACGCTGGATCATCCGGAGGCCGAGCGCGGGGCCTTCCTGGACGGCGCCTGCGGGGATGACGCGGCGCTGCGCCGCGAGGTGGAAGCGTTGCTGGCGGCGCTGTCCGAGCGGCCGGTGCTCGAAGCGGCGACCCTCGCGGCCGGGCGATCAATGGGACTCAAGCCTCAAGCCTCAAGCCCCAAGCCTCACGGCGAGGGGCCTGGCACGCGGGTCGGCCCGTACAAGCTGCTGCAACTTATCGGCGAGGGCGGATTCGGGGCGGTGTTCATGGCCGAGCAGGAACACCCGGTTCGCCGGCGAGTGGCCCTGAAGATCATCAAGCTGGGCATGGACACGCGGCAAGTGGTCGCGCGTTTCGAGGCCGAGCGACAGGCCCTGGCGATGATGGACCATCCCCACATCGCCAAGGTCTTGGACGCCGGGGCGACCCAGACCGGCCGGCCCTACTTCGTGATGGAACTGGTGCGCGGCGATCCCATCACCGCTTATTGCGACACGAATCACCTCACGCCTGAGGAACGGCTGGAGCTCTTCATCCAGGTCTGTCACGCCGTGCAGCATGCCCATCAGAAGGGGATCATCCACCGGGACATCAAGCCGTCGAACATCCTCATCACCGTGGCGGACGGCAGGCCGATCCCCAAGGTGATCGACTTCGGCATCGCCAAGGCGACCAGCGCCCGACTGACTGACAAGACGCTGTTCACCGAGCATCGACAGCTCATCGGCACGCCGGCGTACATGAGCCCGGAGCAGGCGGAGATGAGCGGCGTGGACATCGACACGCGCAGCGACATCTACAGCTTGGGCGTGCTTTTGTACGAATTGCTGACCGGGACGACGCCGTTTGACGCGAAGGAATTGTCGAAGGCGGGCTCGAGTGAGATTCAGCGGATCATCCGCGAGGTCGAACCGCCTCGGCCCAGCACGCGGTTGTCGACCCTTAAGGACTCGCTGGCCAGGGTCGCGGCCCACCGCCACACCGAGCCGCGCAGGCTCGGCGCCATCATCCGCGGCGACCTGGACTGGATTGTGATGAAGTGCTTGGAGAAGGACCGCACCCGGCGCTACGAGACGGCCAACGGCCTGGCGATGGATGTGGGGCGGCATTTGGCGGGCGAGCCCGTCGTCGCCGCGCCGCCCAGCGCGACGTACAGGCTCCACAAGTTCGTGCGCCGGCACCGGGTGGGCGTGATGGCGGGGTGCGCAATAGCGGTGGTTCTCGTTCTGGGAGTGATCGGAACGACGACGGGCATGGTCTGGGCGGTCCGCGAGGCCGGTGCGGCCGCCGCGCAGCGTGACAAGGCCGAGCGGATCGCGGGTTTCATGGGCGAGATGCTCAAGGGCGTCGGTCCCAGCGTGGCCCAAGGGCGCGACACGATCATGCTGAGGGAGTTGATGGACTCCGCCGCCAAGCGCATCAAGGACGGGGAACTCAAGAACGCCCCCGAGGCCGAGGTGCAACTGCGCCTGACCATCGGCGACATTTACCGGCAGATTGACGCGTGGGAGTCGGCGGAAGCGATGCTCGGTCCGGTGCTGGACCTGGCCCGTGCGACATTCGGCGACGAGCACGAGCAGGTGGCTGCGGCGCTATATGAGCACGCATGGCTACTTGAGAATCTGGGGAGAGTCGGCGAGGCCCTGCCCAAGCACGAAGCGGCGCTGGCCATGCGTCAGCGCCTCTTCAAGGGCGACCATCCTGACGTGGCGACGAGTCTGAACCATGTTGCTGGTTGCTTTGAGAATTTCAGCAGAAGCGACGAAGCCCTGAGCAAATACGAGGCGGTACTGGCGATGCGTCAGCGGCTCTTCAAGGGCGATCATCGCGATATTGCCACAGTCCTGACCGATACTGGCTTATACCTGCAGCGCATGGGCCGTTCCGCCGAGGCCCTGCCCAAATGCGAGGCCGCGCTGGCGATGTGGCAACGGCTCTACAAGGGCGACCATCCGGATGTGGCCCGAGCTATGGGCGATGTGACCTATTGCCTGCAAGATCTAGGTCGCGCCGGCGCGGCGCTGCCCATGTGCATGGCAGCACTGGAAATGAACCAGCGGCTCTACAAAGGCGACGATCCGGATGTGGCCAGGGATCTCAACAACGTGGGTAGGTGCCTCCATGCCTTGGGCCGCCCGGATGAGGCTCTTCCCAAATTCGAGGCGGCGCTGGCGATGACTACAAGAATACTTCCGGCCGGACACGTCCACATCGCAGTATGTCAACTGTGGACTGGCGACACTCTGGTCAAATTGCGGCGCTACGAGGAGGCGGAACCGCTGTTGATCGACGCCGGCAAGCGATTGATCGGGCAACCCGATTCCCTCGCCCGCTGGCAGCAGCGGGTTCTCAAGGCGCTGGTCGATCTCTATGAAGCCCGCGACGCCTTCGAGCCGGGCAAAGGATATGACGCCAAAGCCGCCGAGTGGCGGGCGAAGCTCGCCGCTTGGCAGGCCACCACGCAACCTGCCCGCAAAGACATCGCCGCTACGCAAAGGGCCGGAGCTGACCGAAGCTGATAGCGTGCTGGAGCCGCACCGCGGCAGCGCAGAATGCTTGACCGATTCAGAGGGGATCATAGAAAATGACGAATGACAAATTACGAGTTACGAAGTGCGGCGAAAAGAGTTCATTTCGCCATTTGTAATTCGACATTCGTCATTCTCCCTACGTTCCCGTGATCCAGTTTTTGATGTCCTGATAGGTGACGAGGATGAAGACCGTCGCGATCAGGGCGATGCCGACGAGCTGCGTGGCGACCTGGGTCTTGATGCTCACGGGTTCGCCGCGGACCTTTTCCAAAATCAGGAAGAGGAACAGCCCGCCGTCCACGATGGGCAGCGGTAGGAAGTTGAGCACGGCCAGATTCGCCGAGATGACCGCCAGGAACCACAAGAGATCGAGCGTACTGGAGCCGGCGAACCGGCTGCCCAGACGAATGATCCCCACCGGCCCGCTGACTTTCGACAGGCCGACCTGCCGTGTAATCAGCATGTGCTTGATCGACAGCACGGTCTGCACCGTCGCTTGATAGGCCTGCTTGAAACCGTCGCCGGCCGCCGCGATCGGGTTGCTCACGCGGTGTCGCTCCAGCAGCGGATAGCAGATGAAGGGCTCGACGTAGAGAATCCGCTGAAGCCACGGGTCGGTGTTCTCCGCCGTGACGGCGTATCGGCCGGACTTCTTCTCCCCACCGGGCGTTACGTACTCGACGGGAACCGTCTTGCCGACGGATTCCTTGAGCAACCCCTGGATGGCCCGCCAATCGGGAAGCGCGATCGACACGGCATCGTTGTCGGGGTTTTTGATGAGGTACGAGTCTTTCCCGGCGATCCGGATGATCCGCGAGCCAAAAGGCATCGCCAGCGCCGAGGAGATGCAGTTCGGGACGGTTATCTTCGCAACGCGCACCTCGTCCGCCACGCGGTATTTGACGTCTACCGTCTTGCCGACATTGGACCGAAGCAACTCGGAGAATTCCTGCCATCGCCCCACGCTGCGGCCGTCGCACGCGAGGATCACCGCGCCGACCGGAATCGTCGACTCCTTGGCCGGCGAAACCCGATCGCCGATCGCGGGCAGAATGTCCGAGACGACGACATGATCCTCATCGAAGCATCGCAGCCCGGCGTCGATCGTGGGCGTCGTTTTTCCGAAGAGCGCGAACGGCGCCTTCGGAACGATCGGCTTCAGCTTGTGTATGTCGACTCGCTCCAGCCATCGTCGCCAGGCCGGGGCATCGGCCAGCGGCTCCAGCCGGTTTATCAGCTTTGCCGCGTCCTCGGCCCTCAGGCCCTCGGATTTGGCCAGACGACCCGCCATCGCCAGGGCCTGCTTTACATCGGTTTTCGCGGCCTCGATCAACGTCTCTCGATGGGCTGCGCACATCCTCACAACGGTTGCACTCCACTCACCGTTGGCCCGAGCCGGACGCCGTACTTCGATCGCGACCTGGGCTCCGTCGCTCTCTTCGATTTTCTTCTTAAGAATGGAGTAACTGGGATATTCGTTGTCGCCGATCTTGCTGATCACGTCACCGGCTTCGACCCCGGCCCGATCGAAAGACTTGCCGGGCTCCACATACAAGACGGTCATCCTCGGAACGAGACCCATGAGGCTCCCGCTGACTTCTTCCTCCGGCTCATAAGGCACCGGCCACCAGATCGCGCGGATCCGCACTTTCGCTTCGACGCTTTCGACGTCGGCGTCATTTTTGTAGGCCGCCTCCTCGGTCATTGCCTCCGGATTCTTGGGCCGCTTGACGATCACCTCGACCGGCGCGCCTTGCGCCTGCACGACGGCCCTGCGAAAGACGCCCAGGTCTTTGAACTCCTTGGCCTCATCCTTGACCATCAGCCTGTAGAACTCGTCGAACTTCTTGAGCTCGTCGTCCCGCGGTGAGTCGCCCGGCCGTAGCGTCGTGTCCGCCACTCGAAGGTTCATGCCCGGACCGACACCGATCTGCCGCATGCTGACGTTTTTCTTGTACACCGGCTTGACGCGCGGCGGCGGCTCGACCCGTTCGCCGTCGCGGACCACGTCGAGTACGAGTTCCTCATCGGGGTCGGAGAGCGTGATACGGGCGCTGAGATCGCCGAAGCTCTCCACCTTCGTCCCGTTGATCGCCAAGATGCGGTCGCCGGTCTGCAAACCCGCGCGGGCCGCGGCGGAGGTTTCGACCACCTGTCCGACGACCGCCGGCGGCTGCGGCCGGCCGACCATCACCACGACGGCGAATGCCACGGCGGCGAAGATGAGGTTCATGATGACGCCGGCGGAGATGATCACCATCCGCTGCGCGATGCTCTTGTTGGTGAACGAGTTAGGGTCTTGCTTGACCTTCAGCTCGCCGGACTTGTCGACGACGAAGTCCTCCTGGCCGAGCATCTTCACGTAGCCGCCCAGCGGCAAGACGTTGAACGAATAGCGAGTCTCGCCCTTGGTGAATCCGAAAAGCTCCTTGCCGAAGCCGATGGCAAATCGCTCGACGCGCACGCCCGCCCACTTCGCCGCGGTAAAGTGGCCCAGTTCGTGGACGAAGATCACCAGCGAGAACCCAAGGATGAGAAGCAGATACGACCAGCCCGTCGTCATCCATTCCGGCAGGCCGCCGGCGGCGAGGAGCACGAGCGGGGCACTCATGGCGAATAGCGAATAGCGAATAGCGAAAGGGAGGAGCCGGCGCCGTTTGCGACGTCGTTCATTCCGCATTCCGAATTCCGAATTCCGCGTTCGCATTACACGCTGAAGCATGGATGAACCTCTTTTCGAGCCCAGGAATCGACTTCCATCAACGTCTCCAGGCTCGGATGGGCGTCGAACGTATGTCGCTTCAATACATCTTCCACAATCGTCGCGATCTCCAGGAAGCCGATCTGACCTTCACGAAACGCCGCGACGGCCGCCTCGTTCGCGGCGTTCAGCGCTGCCCCCGCCGTTCCCCCGGCCCTCGCAACATCGTGCCCCAGCCGTAGCGCGGGGAAGCGATGCAGATCCGGCGGCTCGAAGTGCATTCGACCGAGCCGGGAAAAATTCAGCCGCTCGCCACCCGCCGCCAGACGCCGCGGATACGTCATCGCGTACTGAATCGGCGTCCGCATATCCGGACACCCCATCTGGGCCACGATCGACCCGTCGTGGAAGGCCACCATCGAATGAATGATCGACTCCGGATGAATAACAACTTCAATACGATCGGGGGCGATGTCAAACAGCCAGCGAGCCTCGATCACCTCGAGGGCCTTGTTCATCATCGTCGCCGAATCGATCGTGATTTTGGGACCCATGTCCCACGTCGGATGACGCAGTGCATCGGCCGCCGTCGCGGTCCGCATTTGTTCAAGCGAGGATGTCCGAAACGGTCCGCCCGACGCCGTTAGGAATATTCGTTCGATCTCCTCGTGCTTACCGGAGTGGAGCGACTGAAATATCGCCGAGTGTTCGCTATCGACCGGCAAGAGCCGCGAGCCGCTTCGTGCCGCGGCCTCGACCATGAGATTGCCCGCGACGACGAGCGACTCCTTATTCGCGAGCCCGACGGTCAGCCCGCGCTCGACCGCGGCGAGCGTCGCCGGCAACCCCGCGACGCCGACGACAGCGGATAGAACGAAGTCGCAGTCCAGTTCTTTCACGAGGCGGACGAGGGCTTCGGGACCCGACCACACCTGCGTGGTTGATCCTTCGGCCTTCAAGCGCCGAGAAAGCTGCTCCGCCGCATCCGGCTCAGTGAGGGCTACTACCTTCGGCCGCCAACGGTGGACCTGCTCGGCCGTCTTTTCCCAGCTTTGTTGAGCCGCCAGGCCGACAATCTCGAATTCGCCGGGCAGAGCCTCCGCCACGCTCAGGGCGCTACAGCCGATGGAACCGGTGGACCCCAGGATAATGACCTTTTTCGCCAAGCCAACCTCCGGCCAGCATGATAGTTAGATTACGCACCCCCAGCAATTCGTAGCATGCAGCGAAGGATCGCCGCAAGCCACTCTCCACCGAGGCAGCCGTGGGAGAGTTCCGGTAAAGGGCAAGACGGAGGTTTTGAGAGACAGGAAAGGACCCTTATTGGAAAAAACCTTGCATCGCCGATGCAGACCATGATAGGATCGCATTCCGGCGTTCTGGCCTGTCGTCGCGACTTGGCGCCGGCGGTGCGGCGTCGAATGTTGGCTTTACCGTTGTTCCCGAACTATTGGGTTTTTCTATACCTAGGCCCCGTTTTTCTTAAAGGAGCGTGTCAAGTGACGAATTCATTACTGGCTCTTCGAGGTAGATATCTAGCCCTATCGGCCGCGTCGCTTCTCGTCTTTGCGGCCGCCGCCGTCGCCAAGGACCCGCCTGCCGCCGCGCGCGGCGCATCGGTCGCCGAGGCGCCGATGCAGGTGTCGACGGAGGGGTTGACTTATGCGGAGTACCTGCAGCGACAGGACCAGCTCAACCAAGCACTGGCCGGCGAAATGCCGTTGGCGGCGTTTGAAAAACCTCTCCGCGTCGCACTCACTCAAGAGCAAATCAACGAAGTCGAGAACGTTCCATCGACTCCCTTGCGGATTGGGGCGGTCACGGAGCTAGACCCGAGGATCGACGTCGTCGGGCTGAAGCTCCAGCAATCGGCGAAGGCAGTCACTCCCGGCGCCGCCGGCGTGCTGACCCCGACGGGTGACGGCGGCTTCGTCTGGGCGCTCACGATCTCATCGGCCGACGCCGGCGCCATCCGCGTCCATATTGAAAACCTGGCGCTTCCCGACAATGCCTCGCTCTATTTCTTTAGCCTCGCCGGGGAGGCCTTCGGACCGTACACCGGGAAGGGTCCCAACGGCACGGGCGATTTCTGGACCGAGTCGGTCTTCGGCCACGAGGGCGTACTGCAACTGCGAATCGCCGGCCCTGCGAACAATGCGGACTTGGGGAAGGTGAACTTCAGTGTTACGGAGATCGGAAGCATCCTACCGCAGTTTGCCGCCGGTCTGATGATGGATGCCGCGCCGCGGGCCGGCTTCTGCGGCAATCCAACGTGCATCGTCGACGCGTCCTGTAATGCGGGGGCGAGCGGCGTGTGGAACGCCATTGCCAAAATGGAATGGATCGCGGGCGCGTTCATCTATACCTGCACCGGCGGTCTCATCGCCGACAACAATCCGACGCAAAACAACTTCTTCCTGACCGCCAACCACTGCGTCAGCAAGAACAACAACGCCTCGAACGTCCAGTTCTACTGGCAATTCCGCACTTCGTCGTGCAATGGGGGCTGCCCCAGCAATTCCGGCTGGCCGTACAAGACCACAGGCTCCACCGTTTCGACCACGGGTCGGAAGGGAGACTTCACCCTGCTCCACCTGAATTCCAACCCGCCGTCGGGCTCTGTATTCCTGGGGTGGACCAACGCCCCGGTCGCGAATACCAACGGAGTGGCGCTGAAAAGGGTCAGCAATCCGAACTTCGGGCCGCAGGTCTACTCCGAGCACACCGTGAGCACCAGCGCCCCGACCTGCCAGGGCTGGCCGCGCGGCGAGCGGATCTACAGCCGCGATACCTTGGGCGGCATCGACGGTGGCAGCAGCGGGGCGCCCGTCGTGAGGAGCGACTCGTCGCAGATCGTCGGACAGCTCAGCGGCACCTGTGGGTACAACTCAGGTGACCCGTGCGATAGCGTGTCAAACGCCACCGTCGACGGCGCGTTGGCATACTACTATGCGACCGTCCGTCCGTTTATCAACCCCTAGTTCCAAACCGGAATAGGGTGTGATCTTGGCGCGGCCCGCCGACCGATGCGGTCGGCGGGCCGCGTTCTTTGTAATTGCTTGGTGCGCTCGGACGCGATCGGCTCGGACGATTCCAGCCCGGCACAATCGGGCCGACCGCAACACCCTTCCATCGACACCGCTATTCCGCCTCCCTACTCCGAAAAATCCGACAGCCCCCTTAGCCATGACCCCGAGGCGACGCATTGACCCCTCCTCGCCACCTGCGGACAATGTCATACGAGGCTTGCCAAAAACACGAAGCGGATAGGAGCAGCCATGCACTACGACACCATCATCGCCAACGGGACCGTCGTGAACGCCGACAAGAGCGAGCCGGCCGATGTGGGGATCGTCGGCGAGAAGATCGCCGCGGTCGGCAAGAACCTTGCCAAGAAGGCCGACGCCAACGGGACGAAGATCATCGACGCCAAGGGGCATTACGTCATCCCCGGCGGCGTAGACGTACACGTCCACCTGGCCCTGCCGTTTTGCGGCACGACGTCGTCCGACGACTACAACACCGGGACGCGCGCGGCGGCCCGCGGCGGCGTCACCACGCTGATCGACTTCGCCATCCCCTACGGCGAGGAATCGCTCCAACAGGCGGTCGATAATTGGCGGGCCAAGGCCGAGGGCAAGGCGTGCATCGACTATACCTTCCACGTCGCCGTCACCAAGTGGAACCAGCACAAGCACCAGATGGCCGACATGGTCAAGCAGGGATTCCCGACCTTCAAACAGTTCATGATCTACGAGCGCGAGGGCTGGCAGGCCGACGACGCGGCGATCTTCGGGGCGTTGGAAAAGTGCCGCGAACTCGACGCGATGCTCCTGATCCACGCCGAGTCCAGCCGCGTGCTCGACGAACTGATCGCCCGGCACCACAACGACGACGAAATGAAGCGTTTCGGCGCGACGCTGCACGCGATCACCCGGCCGAACTTCATCGAGGCCGAGGCGATCCAGCGGGCGGTCAAATGGGCGGAAGTGACCGGCGGGCGGCTTTACATCGTACACATGTCGACCGCGGAGGGGACCGAGATCATCCGCGACGCCCACAAGCGCGGTCTTGACAATGTCTTCGCCGAGACTTGCGCGCAGTACCTCGTCCTCGATGATTCACTCTTCGACGGACCCGACGGGCATCTCTACGGCTGCTGTCCGCAGATCAAGAAGAAGGCGGATCAGAAGCGGTTGTGGAAAGCCCTGCGCGCCGACACGGTCTGCGCCGTCTCGACGGATACGTGCACCTTCACGCGCGAGCAGAAGGCGATGTGGAACGGCGACTGGACAAAGATCCCGATGGGCATGCCGGGGCTGGAGACGCTGATGCCGATCGTCTATACGCACGGCGTTCTCAAGGACCACCTCGGCGTCAAGGAGTTCGTGGAAAAGTGCAGCACATCCCCGGCGCGGATCATGGGGCTGGGCGACCGCAAAGGCCGCATCAAGAAGGGTTACGACGCCGACATCGCCATCATCCACCCGAAGAAAAAAATCGCCGTCGATTGCGCACAGATGGAAACCAACGCCGATTGGTCGCCGTACCAAGGCTGGCCGCTGGCCGGCTTCTCGCGCACGACGCTATCTCGCGGCCGGACCATCGTTGACGACTACAAGTTCTGCGGCCAAAACGGCTGGGGCCAGTGGCTCCCGCGCGAGACGGCGGGGCATGTTTGATTGCGGATTGTGGATTGAAAAAGGCTCACGCACGCCTTCCCAAATCCGCAATCCGAAATCCAAAATCCGCAATTGACCGTCGGCCAATGCTCAATGCACGTTCGCCAACTGCGTGCCGGACTTGGTGATCACGTACTCGTCGATCACCTTCCCGTTTTCATCGATCTGCTTCATCTCGAACCGTGTCGCGGACAGATCGACCTGGGTGAAAGAAAAGACCTTGTCATTGTACGTCTTCATGTACGACGGCGGGGGATGGATTTCGGGGTAGCGGCTCACGCCGCCGCAGCCGGTCGTGATGTAGACGATCCCTTTGCCGTCCGGCACGACCTGGTCGCCGCGGATCGGCGCCGTCCGCTCGAAGAGATGGTTGTGGCCGCAAAAAACGACATCCACGCCGCACACTTCAAAGACCGTCCGATAGGCCTCCTTTACATACGCCTGGCCCTCGGCGGCGTGCTGGCTGCCGGTGTAATACGGGTGATGAAAGAAGACGAACTTCCAGCGAGCGTCGCACTCGGTGAACGCCTTTCGCACCCACGGCGCGACGGCATTTTTCATTTGCTCGGTCGTGATCGCCCCATCCTCTTCGACGCGATTTGAGTCCAGGGCCACGAACCGGGCGTCGCCGTAATCGAACCAATAGTTCCGCTCGGGCTCGATCCCCGCGGGTCCGTTCCGCGGGGCGACGAACACCTCCAGCAGAGGCTCGCCCTTTTCCGTCGCCACGTCGTGATTGCCTTCGCTCGGCATGAACGGCGCGGTGCGGATCATCTCCTCGTTGGGGCGAAAAAAGTTCCTCAAATAGTCCGACCGCAGGCCCGTGGGGTACACCAGATCGCCGACGTGGATGATGACGTCAGGCTTGGACGCGGCGATCCGCTTGGCGAATTCGGTCTGCGTGTTGCTGCCGTTTCCGGAATCGCCGAAGGCCGCGAATCGAAAGGGTCGCCCCCGCGGCAGGGCCGTCTTCGTCTCGAACGGCCCCGCCAGCCTCGTCTTGCCTAGTATCAGCCGATCGTTGGCGACCTCGTATGTGTAAGTGCGACCCGGCTCGAGGCCTTTGAAGCTCACTTCGCACCGGCCCTTTTCGCAGTGTGACGAGGCGGTGATCGTCTGGTCCGGCGCGGGCCGCAACAAGACCGTCCCGGTCGAAAAGAGGCTGTTCATCCCCCAGACAATCGTCAGCGCACCGGGTTCAGGAATTTGGACCATCGGCCCGTAGCGCAGCGTCGGCCGCGTGCGTTGCTCGACGATGACGCCGCCGATCACGGCCAATAGGACCAAAGCGATGACGATTCGAAGGGGAAAGCCGCGCTTACGCGGCGGCGACGGTGCCGATGAATCCATGATCGAGTTCCCTATGACCCGGCATCGTACCTCGATGCGTCCGTCAATCAATTGTCAGCCGACGAGCCCCCGACTATAGTAGAAGGTCGCTTCAACGGAGATTGTTCATGCCGCTACCTGACGGAACGCCCACGGTTGAAGAGCTAACGGCCCGCATCAACTCCATCCGGGACTCTCTTTGACCTCCCCGCCAAGAAGGACCGCCTCAAGACCATCGAAAAAATGATGGGCGAGCCCGGTTTCTGGAATTCGCCGGATTCCCAGACGGCCATCGCCGAGCTGAAATCGCTCAAGAGCACCATCGAACCGATCGAGGCGGTCGCGCGACGGCTCGACGATCTTGCGGTGATGTACGAATTGGCCGAGTCGGAAAAGGACGCCGCGACGCTTGCGGAGGCCGACGCCGAGCGCGTCGCACTGGTCAGCGAAGTCGAAAGGGTCTCGCTGATGGCCCTTATGGCCGGGCCGCACGACGACCGCGATTGCTACTTCAGCATCCAGGCCGGCGCCGGCGGGACAGAGGCCTGCGACTGGGCGGCGATGCTCCTGCGGATGTACCTTCGTTATTTCGAGCGGAAGGGCTTCAAGGTGGAGGAACTCGGCACGCGCGAAGGCGACGGGGCGGGCATCCAATCCGCCGATTTGCAGATCAAAGGGCCCTACGCCTACGGCTGGCTCAGCACCGAGGTCGGCGTGCATCGCCTCGTGCGAATCAGCCCCTTCAACGCCCAAGGCAAGCGGCAGACGAGCTTCGCGGCGGTCGACGTCCTGCCGGTCTACCCTGATAACCAAGTCGAGCTGCCCGAAAAAGACCTGGAGATCGTCGTCTTTTGTCGCAGCAGCGGAGCCGGCGGGCAGAATGTCAACAAAGTGGCGACGGCCGCTCGGATCCGCCACATCCCGAGCGGGATCGTCGTCGAGTGCGTCAACGAGCGCAGCCAGGCCCAAAACAAGCGACAGGCCCTCTCCATCCTCAAGTCCAAGCTGGAGGCGATCGAGCAGGCGAAACGCGACAGCGACACAGCCAAGCTCTACGGCGAGAAGGGCGAGATCGCCTGGGGCAACCAGATTCGCAATTACGTCCTCGACGATCCCCGCGTCAAAGACCTTCGCACGGGCATTGAGATCGGCAACCCGCAAAAAGTGCTCGACGGACATCTCGACGAATTCATCGAAGCAATGCTCCGCCAGAGAGCTGAACGGCGCGCAAAGCAAACGGCCCCCAAGAAGGTCGCCGCCGCTAACGTTTGAATCGAGTAGATGTTAGGAGGTGAGAACTCGATCTAAATAATTATCTAAGAATTATCCGGACCTGCTAATCTTGAGTGCAACTTATGGTAAGGTCACAAAAAAATGCAGCAGAACCGCGGCAGGAACGGTGTATCGAAGTCGGACAAGGTCAGAAGGCTGGAGGTAGCATCGAAC
>CAYMXF010000010.1:3987-11378 GCA_964393935.1 uncultured Planctomycetaceae bacterium | reverse complement strand
GCCGACCGGGGTCATCGATCGTATCTTCGACGGCCATCAATGGCGCGTCGCCGCCAGCCACGGGGCGCTGATCGACTCGCGCGCCATCGATTGGTTCCACCTGGCCGAAGGCCCCGAGACGACCCTGGTCAAACGCAACAGCCAACGCGACGTCTGGCGCGTCCGCGTCCGCGGCAGGGAATATTTCGCGAAGCTTTACCACCCCACCGGCACCATGGCTCAAGCAAAATCCCTTCTCCGCGGGCCCAACGCCCTGGCGGAGTGGACCATCGGGCGCTATGCCGCTGACCACGGCATCGCCGCCGTCGTACCCGTGGCCACCGCCTGGGCCGACGGACGTTGGACCGGCGGCATCTCTCTGCTCGTCACGCAGGCGGTTCTGGACGCCAAGCCCCTCGGCGAGTATTGGCAGGCCGTCCGCGACGACCGGTGGCAGGCCAATCTGCTGACGGACTCTCTTGCACGCTTAATTGCCCGGGCGCATCAGTGCGGCTTTCAGCACGGCGATATGCACCCCGGCAATATTCTCGTTCGGCGGATCGGCCAGCGCTGCGAAGCCTTCTTCGTCGACCTTCACCGCGTGCATACCGGACGGCGCGTCGCGCCGCGACAAGTCGTGGCCAACCTCGCACAACTCAACCAATGGTTCCGCCGTAACGCATCGCGCTCGCAGCGGCTTCGTTTCCTCAGCGCGTACATCGACTACCGCGACCAGTTCGCCCAGGCCAGCCCGCTCGCCCGAAACTGGCGCATCGACACCGGCCGGCTCGTCGCCGACCTCGCGGCGCAGGCGGACCGCCACGCGTATTACCTTTGGGCCAAGCGGGATCGTCGCACGTTGCGGAACAGCCGCTATTTCGCGCGAATCCACCCCGCGCCCGGCTGGCGCGGCCACATTCTGTTGACCAGCAAACACCCTTGCCCCGCGACCGGCGCGCCGGGATATGCCTTCACGAAAACACAATGGGAAGACTGGCTCCGCTACCCGCTCGCGTGGGTCGATCCCCGCCGCCACGAATTGCTTAAGGATTCTCACACCACGGTCGTTTGTCGCGCGCGGCTCGGTTCCTCGCCCGACGCGCCGCACGTCGTCGTCAAACGCCCGTTGGCCCGAAACTTTTGGAAGAAACTCATCGCGGTGCTCGGCCCCTCGCGGACGCTGAGAAGCTGGAAGATGGCCAACCGCTTGCGCAATCGCGACCTGCCCGTCGCCCAGCCGCTGGCCGTGGTCGAGCGCTACGTCCTTGGCTTCATTCGCATGGATTCCATCGGCATCACGGAATACGTCGGAGAGGCGAGCGACCTCGAGACCTTTCTGACGCGCGACGTCGCCGCGCTGCCGGCGGGCAAACGGCGCGCCGTGAAGGATCGCGTCATCGAATCCGTCGTCCGTCTTCTCAAGGCGTTCCACGAGCGCGGATTCATCCACCGCGACATGAAGGCCCCCAACCTCATGGTCCGCTGGGCCCCGCCCTACCACGGATGGCCGATCCTGACTTTCATCGACATGGACGGCATCAAACACGTTCGACGGGTCCGCAATTCGCAGAGTGCTCGGGCGATCGTCCGTCTCTGTGCGAGCCTGATGGGCAGCCCGGCCTGCACGGCATCCGACCGCCTCCGCTTCCTGCGCAGCTACATGACCGGGCCGGGCCGATCGCCCGCCGAGTGGAAAGCGCACTGGCAGAAGATTCACGAAGCCGTCTGCACCAAACTCCAGGACAAAGAGCTGCGCCGTCAATGGAAGCTCGCGCACTATGGCCGTGAGTAATTCTCCTTCTGATTCTCGACCGCGTTCGAAATGGCCGGCCATCGCAATCGTCGCGATGGCTGTTCTGTTTGTATCGGTCGTGGCCGAACGTCATACCCTACTCGCCTACTGGTGGGCGCATCAGTTGACTCAAACGCAGTCCCTCGCCGACCGAGCGTACTATGTCGCGTGTTTGACAAGCGTCGGCGACGATGGCGCTGGCGCGATCAACCGACTCGCCGGCGACGAGCGTGCGGAACAGAGGGCCTTGGCAATCCCCGCGTCACAGGGCTTGTCTCTCCAGTATCGAATCCGCTTACTACATTGGCGTCTATCCGACCAGGATTTCGACATACGCCTTAACGCAGCGACCGCTCTCTCATTCATGAATGCCGACGTGGCAACAAACGATTTAATTGTAATGACACGCTCTGAAGACCCGGGAGCGGCCTCCGCCGTTGTGGCCGGCCTCGCACGTGTCGAAAAACCCGCCGCGATCGATGCGCTCTGTGTGGCCGCCGCCATCCACACAAGCCCGTGGGTTCGAGCGCAAGCAATTGAGTCGCTTGGGCAGCAACTCAGTTCAGGAAACCCGCAAGCAACTACCCTTGCCTCGACTGAAGGAAGTCCGACGTTTGGCCCGCTGGAAACATTCGTCAATGCTCTTTCTGACCAAGGAATTTTCTCCGAGCGCCTCGCGCTCGAAAGCCAGATCGAGGCAGCGACCCGAGCGGTAATGGCTACGAAGGGAATCCCAGCACAGACTTCAACGACGCGTCCAACTGCGAATCAACGTACAGTCTCTCAGATCGCGGCGAATGTTCTCTCTTCTCTGACCGGGCAATCGATTCAACCGCGCGCGCAAATGACCGGTGAAGAAAAGAAATCCCTTCTGAAGCAATGTCAAACGTGGATGGGCGAGCGGCGGCCCAACTGATTTGAACCGCGCCGATCAGCGGATCGGCTGCGCCTGACGCCGCGTCGCTGTCGTGCCGGATAGAATCGCATCGAACGCCGAGAGGCACGTGGACCCGGCGACGTTGAATCGCGGCAGGCGCATCGGATCGCTGCCCGGCCGGACCCAATCACGGCCTGACACGAATATCCCTTCGTAGCCGACGCTTTTAGCCATCCGCAAGACCCGCGCGTCGTACCAATTTCCCGGGATCGCCAGATGGCGAACCGGCTTCCCGGTCATCCGCTCCAACGACGCTCGTGACCGTTGAAGCTCCATCACGAGTTCCGCATCGGACAGGTCGCGAAGTGGGCGATGCGTGACGCCGTGGGACTGCACTTCGATCACTCGCGGGTCCAGCGCGCGCAGCGCCTCGTCGCTTACTTGGATCTGCTCACTACCGCCCAAATTGAATACGTATGCCGACGGGTCGACCGTAACGAAAAAGACGGCATGGAATCCATACTTGCGCAGCAGAGGTTCGGCACGAGTCAGAACACTCCGGCAACCATCGTCGATGGTGATCAGCACGACCGGCTGCGACCATCGCTTTTCTCCTCGGGCAAAAGCGATCGCCTGGTCCGCCGTAAGGCTGCGATAGCCGAGTTCCTTGAGCCTGCGCAATTGCTGCTCGAAAGTATTGACGGGCATCGAGTAGAGGCGCTCGTCCCCGTGAATCCGCTGGTATTCCGAATTGGTCACAAAACGGTGATAAAGCAGGCAGGTCAGGACCGGCTCATCAGAGCCGCCGTGCGCAGAATAAGACGCGCTGCCGGAGCCCGTCGTCAGCAAAAGCACAACGAGCACCAAAGCAGCAGGGTTTGTATTTCGTCTCTGAACGCCCGACCCGATCAAATGGGCCCCTTTCCCACGAACAACTGCTTCAATTCCGCCATTCTGGTTAGATGATAGTCGTCATGGTCCGCTGTGAAAAGCATCCAATCGACCATTCGCATCTGGACCTTCAGCCGAGGATGCTGGGCAGTCCGGCCAAAGTCCGCCTCGGCCAAACTGTCGAGCCGCCGGCACAACGCCTCGCGTTCAAGGCGAAATTCACTCAAGAGCGCTGTTATCGGCCTGGCATGGTGATTGGCGTCGTACGTTTTTTTGTTGGTCATGTCCGCAGCCCGAAGCACCGGAGCCCCGGCGAGGAATTCGTCCAGGCGGACGTGCATCAACGGTTCCAGATCGAGCAGATGCCCGACGTTTTCCTGAATGGACCACGTCGTCCCGTCGCGGCGAGTGAGCACTTCTTTGGATTGGCCTGCGACCTTCTCCTCCATTCGCACAGGTACGCTTCGAAGCCGCTCCAAAATGTCGGGATAGAGCGCGACGGGGAAGTCAAACTTCCATTGCCGCCGAATCCAAGGGAGTTTCGCCGCCATGACAAACCACCGAACAGTTATGCCGAATCATTGCAACGTGTCGAGAAATCCTCGCAGCACGCGTATGAAGGTCTCCGGCTGTTCGACCGGCGGCATGTGCCCGGCGCCTTCAATGATCTCCAATCGCGACCCGCGAATCGCCCGACCCATCTCTTCCATGGGCCCCAGCGGCGTCAACGTGTCTTCACGACCCACGACAAGCAGTGTCGGGCAATCCATCTTTGCAAGCGTCGGGACCGAATCCGGCCGCGTCGCCAAGGCTCGCGCCGCCGCCGCGACGCCCATCGGCGGATTGCGAGAGATGACGCCTAGCCAATGTTGCTTGAGAGTCGGAGAAGCCTGGGAGGCGAAGAGCTTATTGATCATCGCGTCGGCGGCCGCGCGGCTGCCGTCTTTGAGAACGCATTGAGCCATCGCCTCACGTTGCGCAGCGCCTTCCGGCGCATCCGCATTCGCCCGCGTATCGCACAAGACCATCGCTCGTACGCGGCTGCGAAACCGCCTGAAAAACTCGAAGGCGATGTAGCCTCCCATGGATAGCCCGACGACCACGACCGGCCGCCACTCCCGCAACTTGTCGAGCATCGCCGCAAGATCGTCGGCATATCGGGCCATCGACACCTCGGGACTTGCTGCGCTTCGGCCATGGCCTCGAAGATCGGGAAACAGGCATCGCCGGCGATCCGAAAGTTGCTCCGCCGTTGCGCGCCACATCTCGCCGGAGAGCGGAAAGCCGTGTATGAACAACACCGGCTCGCCTTCGCCGAGCACGGCGCAATGAAGATCGATATGGTCTACCTTCATGTTCATCGTCGTATGATAGTCGAGACGCACGGGTCGCCCGTTAACCGGGGTGCAGAAAACTCAAGTGCAACTCCGCGTGGCGTAGGTTCAGGGCGATTCGCTCTTCTGGAGGCATCTTCCCCCACGCCGGACTGTCGAACGTGGCCGGTTCGCTGCTCTTGAGTCGGGCCAGCGCTTTTCGCAAACGGGCCGCGCCTTCGTCGGTGCTGAGCACCTCCGTCGCGAACGTGCCGTTTTCAACCTTGGGAATTTTCACGCCCGCCGGCATTCCCTCGCGCAGATATTTCTTCTTCAAGAACCCCAGGATCACTCGAATGAACCACGGCGGCCGCCCCATGGGAAAACCGTCGTAGGCGTAGTTCGCCCATGCCGCGACGTGCCCCATCGCCTGCCCCGCCGTCCAGTTGCCGGTGCAGCGCAACGTGCCCGCCTTGTCCGCGGCGACGATGCGGTCCACGTCGGCGAGAGCCTCGTCAATGGTGTTGAATCTCAACTTCCGTCGGTCTGTTACCTTCGCTGTATCGACATCCATCATCCACATCCTCGTCGTTCGATGCGCAAAGTGTTGACGCACCTCATAAACACTCGTCAAAACAGCGACGGTTTTGTCGTTTGCCCTCGTCCCAGCACCAGGGCAATGGCCAACCCCGTCAGCAACCCGCCGGCGCCTTGATCGATCATCTGCGCGACGGTGAATTCGCCCGGAAAGCGATACCAATTCCAATAGGAAACGTCGATCGACGCCCATGCGAATAGACCCAACGCGGCACCGAGCATCGTTCGCAACCTCGTGCCGCCCTGCACTTGCGCCAGGACGAGGGCCAACAGTAGCGAAGCCAGGATGTTGCTTCCTAATTCCGTGCCGAGCTGCGACATCGACATCATCTCGCCGCCCGCGGGGTCGAAGATCAGCACCCCGCGAGGGCCGGCCTTGTATTTTTCTTCCCACGCCTTTTGGGCTGCCTCGGACTTGTCGTTCTTGTCCATGCCGGGAAAGAAGTAAAAGCCGCGCTCCTGGATCGAGAACTTCAGCGCCGGCATGATCATCTGTTCGCCGGGCAGGGTCTTGACGCCCATCTCGCCGAGCGGCAGGGCCATGTGCGAGATCGCGCCCCACATGAACATTGCTACCCCCCCAATGACACCGGCCGAGACGATTCTTCCGCTGCTCATGATCTGACTCCGGTTAGATAGGTTTCGCGAAACGTCAGCGCGGCATCACACGTACCGCGCAGCTATGTCGACTCCGTAAACGCCGTCTCGGACTTGGGTCCTCTTCGCGGCCACGGCAAGAGCATCGGCGTGCGCTGCCGATATCGGCGGTAATCCTCGCCGAGGATTCGCAACAGGTCTCTTTCTTCAAATTGAATCCCAACGAGGATATATACGGTGGTGAGTCCGGCGAAAAGCAGATGGCCGTGGGTCATGACCGGCGTCGCCCAGAACGCCAGCAGAAATCCGAGCATGAGCGGGTTGCGCACCAGACAATAAAGGAGCGGCTTCTTAAACTGCGGGTGCGTGTAAGTCCAACCCTTCCAATGAAAAAAGGTCTGCCGCAGACCGAACAAATCGAAGTGGTCGATCAGAAAGCTTGAATAGAAAACGAGGGCCCAGCCCACCAGCGCGAGACCGATGAGTAGCGGCTTTGCCATCTCATGTTCGACGGACCAGACGACGGTCGGTAGAGGCCGCCATTGCCAGAAGAGCAGCATCAGCAGAAGCGAGGCCGCTAGCACGAACGTGCTTCGCTCGATGGCGACCGGCACGTAGCGCGTCCACCATTTCTTGAAACCCTGTCGGGCCATGATCGTGTGCTGAATGGCGAAGAGCGCCAGCAGCAGCGCGTCGATCGAGACGGCCCATTCCCAGGGCTCGACCGCTCCCGTATCGATGGCCTTCGGAACGACGAAGTCGCCGACGAAGCCGATGGCGTAAAGTATCGCAACGAAGAATGCGAGGTAACAAATGAGACCGTAGAGCATCACGAGCATGGGTCGTCCTCCAGGCATCGAATTAACACAATCACCCGAACCGGCGCTCTCCGATTCTCGCCGCTACACTTGAGCCGTCAAGTCCTCCGTCACGTGCCACTGAACGGGCATCGCACGCACGGCCGCAAAAATCGCCGGCCGCCTGCGCTTATCGCGGACGTTCGGATCGATCCCCGCGGCAAGGATGTACTGCATGCGCTCAAGATCGCCGCAGCGAATTGCGTTGAAAAAAGTTTGATATTCCAGGCGACGAGGTCCATTACTCGTAGGGACGCAGTGCATCCAATGCTGATAGTAACTGTCCATTACGGTGCAGGAGTCGGTCACCAAATCCAATCAAATCGTGGTGCGGCTGGGCAGCGGGGCGGATTGCAAGTACGTGCTCGACGCAGGCGCGTTCTTGCCCCGGCCCCGTCCACTCAGCCAGGCAAAGGAGTGCCGCCGCGGACGACCGACTAATACCGGCCAGACATTGGCAGAGCAACGCGCCTTTCAGGTCTCGGATT
>CAYMXF010000010.1:0-3887 GCA_964393935.1 uncultured Planctomycetaceae bacterium | reverse complement strand
TAGCCGAGGATGAGAACAGACGGATGATCTCTCATATCGACTAACCCAAAAGCTCAACGCGTTACATTTAGTTCAACGTATTGTTGCTGCACCCGCTTCGCCTCTTCATCGTCCTTCACGTTATCGCTATGGCAATCGTGCTTGTGCCCGCGATGCGCGAGAAACTCGACCTGCTCCTGCGTCAGCCCCGGGCTCTTCGCCGCGCGCTTCACCGGCTGAAAGCCGTCCGCCTTGCCGCTGGCGAACTCCTGAATCTCCTTGCTGATCCGCATGGAGCACCAATCGTGCCCGCACATCGCGCAGAAGTCCGTATCGACGTCCAGGTCCTCGTCGTGCAAGGCCCGGGCCGTCTCGCCGTCAAAGGCGATCTCGAACTGTTTCGGCCAGTTCAGCGCCGCCCGGGCGCGGCTCATGTCGTCGTCCCACTGCCGGGCGGCGACGATTCCACGGGCAATGTCGCCGGCATGCGCGGCGATTTTGTAGGCAATGCAGCCCTCCTTCACGTCGCGGGCCTTGGGCAGACCGACGTGCTCCTTCGGCGTGACGTAGCAGAGCATCGCAGCCCCCGCCCGCGCCGCCTCGGTCGCCCCGATGCAACTCGTGATGTGGTCGTAGCCGGGGAAGACGTCCGTCACCAGCGGCCCGAGCACGTAAAACGGCGCATCGTCGCAGACCTTTTGCTCAATCTGCATGTTCCAGGCGATTTCGTTCAGCGGGACGTGGCCCGGCCCTTCGACCATGACCTGCACACCCATCTCCCGCGCGCGGTGCGTCAACCCGCCGAGCGTTTCCAATTCCGCGATCTGCGCCGCGTCGCCCGCGTCCGCCAGACAGCCGGGCCTTACCCCGTCGCCGAGCGAATAGGTCACGTCGTACTCGCGCATGATCGCGCTGATCTCGTCGAAGAGCGTGTACATCGGGTTCTGCTTGTTGTGCGTGATCATCCACTTGGCCAGAAGCGAGCCGCCGCGGCTGACGAGCCCGGTGACGCGCTTCTTGATCAGGTGCAGATTCTCCAGGAGCACGCCGGCGTGGATCGTGAAATAATCGACGCCTTGGATCGCCTGCCGCTCGACTTCCTTGAGGATGTCGTCGTAGGTCAGCTCCTCGATGCTACGCCCGATGATCATGCTGTAGATCGGCACCGTGCCGATGGGGATCGTGCTGTGGTCGATGATCGCCTGTCGGCACTCGACGAGGTTGCCGCCGGTGGACAGGTCCATGAGCGTGTCGGCCCCGTACTTCTGCGCCCACGTGAGCTTGTCGACCTCTTCCTTCGTGTCGCTGGCGACCGGGGATGCGCCGATGTTGGCGTTGATCTTCGTCGTGATCGTGCGGCCGATGCCCATGGGGTCGAGGCGCTTGGGCGCGCGCTCGCCACGGCAATAGTCGGGATCGTTGATGACGGCCCAGCGCTGTGCGACGGTCTGGTTCACCCAAAAGGCGGCGTCCGCGCGATGACCGGGATGACCGGTCGGAACCGCTCGTGCGAGAATCCCTTCTCGCACGTCCCCTTGCGGGAATCCCTTCCCGCGTTCGTCGGGATGAGAATCCCGAGACGAGCTGGAACGAGAAGGGATTCTCGTCCCAGCGGAGCTTTCATTCGGCTTCTCCCCGGCGGAGCCGGCCAGGTGGCGGATGTTCGCCGGAATGACGAGCCGCCCGCGCGCGACCTCGTCGCGAATGAACTCCGGCGTGACGCATTCGCGCTGCGCGACGCGGACCATTTCCGGTGTAACGATGCCCTTTCGGGCCGCTTGTAATTGGGTCATGACTTGTCTCCGTCGATGGAATCTCGCCGTATGCGTGCGTTCCTGCTCCCCTGCCGCGCACCCAGATATCGGGTCGGCAGGGCCGTCTCCCTTACGGCTCCCGCGCGCAGGTCTACGCGATATCCGCGCGCCCCGCGCCGCGAACTCAGGCACGCCTTCAGTCCCGTGCCCACAAAATGGAGGGCGGCGTCAACGTCTGCCGCGTAGCCGGTCGGTAGTCCGTCTCGAATCTTCTGGTGATAGGTGGGGCGGCGCAATGGGTCGGCGTCGTAATACGGGCACGCGCTGTGCGGCAGGATGCCCAAGCCGTTTCGCAGCGCGGCCAGCGGGCCGAAGGAGTCCGTCACACCACATTCAAACCAACAGAGCATGCCCGCGCATACCCCCGCCAGGACGATTCCGCGTTGCCAGGCCTCTCGCAGGATTTGGTCCACGCCGTGCAGTCGCCAGACCGCCAACAGGTTCGCCGTATTCCCGCCGCCGACATAGATCAGGTCCTGCGCCAGCAACCGCTCGCGCGGAGTTTCGCGATCCCGCGCGAAAAGCGGAAGGTGTGAGGCCTTCGCCCGTGGCCATCGAAAGGCCGCGTAGTAACGCTGCACATAGTCCGGGTTATCGCCGCCAGCGGTGGGCACGAAGCAGACTCGGGGCGTCTGTTTTCGCGTCAGCCGGAGCGCGTAATCATCGAGCTGCTTGTTGTCGGGCTGGGCGCTGAATCCGCCGCCGCCGAGCACAACGATCTGTCGCTTGGCCTGCATCATCCGCCCCGCGCTTTTTTCAATGTGTACTCCGGTGTAACGATGCCCTTGCGGGCGGATTGTAGCTGAGTCATGGATTCACCTTTGCATGGTTGTTATTCGTTGTGGATCGAACGGCTCGGAGCACTCCGGGCAGCGCGGCTCGGTCAGGCCGATCAGCTTGTAACCGCAATTCAAACACGCGACGGGATCGGGCGGCGTCCCGACGCGCCGCCAGAGGTTAGCTGTTTTGACGGTACCAACCGCGAGAACGTGATACACGATGCAGGCCACCGTCGCGATCGGCCCGAGTGATTGAACTAGCATCTTGAAGGGCGGCAATGCGATAAAGGCGGGGCCGAAGCCGACGGCGATAAGAAAAGCCGTTGTCGCGAGTAGGGTCCCAGCGAGGGCCACGCTGAGACGGGGATGAATCGCCGCGAGCGAAACGACGAGGAGCGGCATGGCGATGTTGATGACGAAAAAGACGGCGAGCCCACTGCGGCCCAAGCGCGACGCTGCATAGGCCTTCATCGCGGGCAGCGCAAGCCCGATCGCCGCGCCGCCGAGCGCGTAGATGAGCAAGGCAACCCACCACCAATTTGTTCGGACGTAGGTCATTCGTGCGACCCTCTGGACACCAACGCGGCGTTCATGCGTGTTGCGACGCCGCGCACGCGCAAGTAGCATTACTTCAATCGGGCGAACAGTATTCAAGCATCCTTACAAGAGAGTCAGGGGCGTCACTCTCTAGAGGAAACGCGAGCCGGCGGCGGCCGTACCACAGGGGCTTGGCTGGATCAACATAATGCATAAAGAATGCAGATCTGAGGCCCGCTTCCACCGGGCCCAATTCTTGCTCCAGCCAGGCAGCCTGTGCGCTCGGGCCGGGTTGCGGGTGGGCGAACTGCGAAAAATCCAGCTTCTCACCAACCGGGTATTCAACGACGACGATCCACGCGTTCTCCCAATTCTCGCGGTACTGTTTCTCCAATTCGGCGCGCAGCCCTTCCTCGTGATCCGCGACGGACTCCAGGTCTTTCGCAAACCGTGATGCGCCGAAGGGAAGCCGATGTAGGGCCGCGACACGCATATTCATCAAATCCTCTCCAACCGCTCCAGCGTGCGCTCGTTCTTGACGTTGCCGGTGTTCAGCGTCGTCTTCGGTTCGATCAGGATGACGTGTACCTCTTTCTCAGCCACCGGCATGTGTTCGACGCCGCGCGGGATCACGATGAACTCGCCCTCGCCGATGTGCCGGTCGCCGTCGCAGAGCCTCATCGTAAAGCTCCCCTTCACGACCAGGAACAATTCGTCCTCGTGGTCGTGGTGATGCCAGACAAACTCGCCATTGAACTTTACGAACTTCACGAGGCAG
>CAYMXF010000009.1:10357-26397 GCA_964393935.1 uncultured Planctomycetaceae bacterium | reverse complement strand
AAGAAGTTCGTTCAGATCGGAACGGTCTGTGCTTATCCAAACTTGACGCCGGTGCCTTTTAAGGAGGACGACCTTTGGTCCGGTTATCCGGAGGAGACGAATGCCCCCTATGGTGTCGCGAAGAAGGCACTGCTCGTCATGCTTCAGGGATATCGTGCCCAGTACGGCTTCAACGGCATTTATCTGCTGCCCGTGAACCTTTATGGCCCCGAAGACAATTTTGATCTTGCGTCCAGCCACGTCATCCCGGCCCTGATTCGAAAGTTCGTCGAGGCCCAGCAGCGCGGCGAGCGGCAAGTCGTTGTTTGGGGAACAGGGGCCGCCGGCCGCGAGTTTTTGTTCGTCGAAGACTGCGCGCGGGCCATCGTCCTTGCGGCGCATCGCTATGATGATGCGGAGCCCATCAACATCGGATCAGGCTGTGAGATCACGATCCGCGAATTGGCCGCGAAGATTCAGCATCTTGTCGGATACGACGGCCAAATTGCCTGGGACTCATCGCAGCCCGATGGTCAGCCCCGGCGAAAGCTGGACTGCTCGCGCGCCAAGGATCGGCTGGGATTCACCGCCGAAATCGACCTCGACGAGGGTCTTCGGCGTACGATTGAATGGTACAAAACGTCGCGGAACCCCGGCTCCCGCTCTGATTGAGGATGGATTTGAGGCAACTCTTACTACCCAAGCAAGATGACGCCGTCTCTCCGATCGAGGCGATTCCCGATGGCCTGCCGGGACGCTGGTGGGTCGCCCATACCAAGCCGCGCAACGAAAAGGCGCTCGCGTCGGAATTATCGAAACTCGGAATCTTTCACTATCTTCCCCTGCGCAAGCGAGAAACGCGGAGCCGAAACACCGGGCGCATTTCCCGCAGCTTGCTTCCGGTTTTTCCCGGTTATCTTTTTTTCAATGGACTCGATGACCAACGTTACCGCGCGTTGGCCACGCATCGCATCGCCAACGTCCTGGTCGTCTCGTCGCAGGGTCGACTCATCACCGAGCTGCGACAGGTTCACCAAGCCTTGCGGACCGGGGTGGATGTGCGCTGGCACCGTGAGATCAAGATCGGGCAGGCGGCACGGGTCGTGGAAGGACCGCTAACCGGGGTCGAAGGTGTGATTGCCCAGCGGCTTTCCAGGTTGCGCTTGGTTCTAAACGTCGATATGCTCGGCCAGTCCATCAGCGTCGAGGTCTCCGCCGACCAACTCGAGCCCATCGGCAACCCTAACAGGTGCTGATGACGGCCCTTGTATTTCGCTCACTTCGTCGGGAACAAAATGAGCGCAACACACGTAATTTTATTAAGTTGCGCACAGTTCTACCCCGGTTTCCCTGTTGTAGTCGGTAGGGGGGATAACCGATATCATGGGGCTCTATCCAGGGGTTGTTTTTGCGCAACTCCTGCAATAACAAGGAATTCTGTCAGGCTGTCGATGACGGCCGACGGGGACGAAGTCTGCCCGGAGAGAGTGTGAAATGCAGACCGCTTTAGTGACCGGCGCCGCCGGGTTCATCGGATCGCATCTTTGCGAAGCGCTCCTCGCGGCCGGTTGGCGCGTTGTCGGGTTGGATTCCTTCGACACCTTCTATGAACCGGCCGTCAAACGCAAGAATCTGACGGCTTGCGTGGGCCGACCGGGTTTTTCGCTCGTGGAAGGCGACATTCGCGAGTCCGCGACGGTTGAGAATGCGCTGCGCGGCGTCGATATGGTCGTGCATCTCGCCGCCCGGGCAGGGGTACGGCCTTCCATCGAGCAACCCCTTTTGTACCAAGACGTGAATGTCCGCGGCACCTGCGTGATCCTGGAGGCGATGCGAAAGTGTGGCGTGCGCCGCATGGTCTTCGCCGGCAGTTCGAGCGTCTACGGAAACAACTCCAAGGTTCCGTTCAGCGAGACGGACAACGTCGATTTTCCGATCTCGCCCTATGCCGCGACCAAGAAGGCCGGTGAGTTGATCTGCCATACGTACCACCACTTATTTGAGATGGATATAACCTGTCTTCGCTTTTTCACCGTCTACGGCGCGCGGCAGCGGCCGGACCTGGCCATACATAAATTCACACGGCTGATCGAGGAAGGAAAGCCGATTCCGGTCTTCGGCGACGGGAGCATGATGCGGGATCACACCTACATCGGCGACATCATCTCGGGCGTCATGCGTGCCATTGAGAAATGCGGCGGGTATCATATTTACAACCTGGGAGAATCGCAGCCGGTTTCTCTCTCGGGTCTGATCGCGGCCATCGAGACCGCGTTGGGCAAAAAAGCCGTCATTCAACGACTGCCGCCGCAGCCGGGCGACGTCGATCGTACGTTCGCAGATATCTCACGGGCTCGTGCGGAGATCGGCTACGAACCCCGTACGGCGCTCGCCGAGGGATTGGCGCGATTCGTCGAGTGGTTTCGCGCGAGTCGATAGCCCATTACACGCCCTCGAGGGGTTCGGTCGGGCGTCGATGAGCGGCCAGATCCAATTCGCGAGAAGTCTCCGGGGTCTAGTCGGTCCGTTTGTTCCGGTCGCATTCTTCAACCAAGGTTTGGCTGCCGCGAACAGGTCCTCATCCTGGGCGCCTTTCTCGGCATCGGTGTGCAGGGATGGTATTTTTCTCATTTTTTTGATCACTGCCCAGATGGCCTTTCAGCGATTCGTGGCCCGTCCGACTACTAACAATTAAGGCGATAGGTCCAAAAAGTAGGAGTAGAGCCACGTTATTGCGCATTTACACACAGCGCTGGCTGGAAGGTCGAAATATCGATATCGGATGTGATATTCACGCTTGATAAATCGTTTTATTTCTGTCAACGCCTCACCGTCGACCGTCGATCTTCGGAGTGAAACTGAATATGATGAGATGCGTTGGCGTCAGGAAAGAGCGTGAGGAGTTCGTTGAAACGAGAAGGTGAAAATGCCGCCTGTTCCGAGGGTCGCGGGGAGATTCCGCGCAAACAGTCGAGTGCGGTTTGTTCGGACGGGACCGAGGAACGATTCCGCCCCTTTTTCATCGTCGGGTGTCAACGGTCCGGCACGACCGCGCTGGCCGTGATGTTCGATCGCCACTCGGCGATCGCGGTTCCCCCCGAGACGCAATTCTTCTGTAAATTCGTTCCGGCGGATTCCCGAAAACGCTTGCCGATGACGCATGAGCAGCTCCTGGCTCGCACGTGCAACGATCCATTTATCCTTCAGGCAGGACTGCGTTACGAGGACGCGATCGAACGATTTCGGCACTATTCGCCGACGTATGAGAATCTTTTTCGGGTGCTTTTGGAGACCCACGCCGCCAAGCAGGGCAAGCGGCGCGCGGCGGAGAAGTCGTGCGATCACATCGGGAACGTGGATCAGCTCCTGCGGGAGTATCCTGAATCGAAGGTCATCTGCGTTATTCGTGACGGGCGCGACGTGATGCGCTCGACCAGCGCGGCATGGGGTCAAAAAAACTGGACCGTCATGTGTCACTATTGGACCGACTACGCCAAGCGCGCTCGTTTTTGGCTTCGCACGCTGCCGCCCGACCGGTTCACCGTTGTGAAATACGGCGATCTCATACGTCGGCCGGCGGAGGAATTGAGCCGGCTCTGCACGTTCGTCGGGGAAGACTTCGAGCCTTCGCAACTCGAATCGTGCGAGGAGACGAAAACGGTGCCTGAGAGCGAGTTGGCGTGGAAGGGGAAGGCCAGGGAAGGCCCCGATCCGTCGCGCGTCGATGCATGGCGGAGGTGTGAGGATCACGAACTGATCGCCAAGTTCAACTTTTACATGGGCCCCATGCTCCGCGAGTGGGGCTATAACGACACCGAGGTCGTCGGTATTCCGTGGACCAAACGGCTGCTTTGGTGGATTCTGTACATTCCTTGTTGGCCGGGGATCTATCCGGTGGCCTTGCGCGTCAACCGCGCCCTTCGTGCCCTGCGGGTTCTGGTCACCGGTCAGGCGCTGTGGGGCGCGAGTCCTGACCTCTGGTGTTGAGCCCGCGCCGTCTTCACGACATCCGGACCGCTTTCCCATCACGAGATAAGGCTGCATGAGGCAAGCCGATCGGCTCATTATCAATATCCTCACGAACTATGGGCTGACGGCGCTGGGGATCGTCGCCAATCTGCTCATGGTGCCGGTGGTGATCAGTCAGCTCGGGCGAAGCGGCTTCGGGCTCGCCAACATGATCCTCGCCGTCGTCGGCGTGTTCGACCTGCTCTCCAATTCGGTGGGCCGAGCCCTCGAACGGTTCATCCCACAGTCCCTTGCCGAGCACGATCAGGCCCGATTGGGGCGGATGTTTAACACAGCGCTCGTCGCGTTTGTGCTGATCGGACTCTTGGGAGCGGGATGCCTGCTGGCGATTCGGGGCTGGCTGACGAGCGAGGCCTCGGCCGGTCTCGGCTTCGAATCGGACGCCATGTGGAGCTGCTGGCTTCTCGTCGCCTATATGGTCGTCGGCTATCCGTGGACCTGCTACCAGAAGGTGCTCGGGGCGATGCAGCGGTACGACTTGGTCGGCTTCTTCGTCGGGGCTTCCTCGCTCGCGAGAATGATCATCGTCATTTTCGTATTCTGGACGGGCCACGGTACGATCAGTTTTTTCATCGGTTCGCTGCTCCTGGCCCTCATGGTGGCGAACATTCTGTGCAGAAGTTCGCTTCGCCGGCTGACGCCGGATTTGTCCGAGTCGATTCGCCAAGTGGATCGCGCGACGGTGAGGAGCGTTGGGTCCTTCTCGGCGGCCACGCTGCTGATCGTCGTCGGCAACATTTTAGTCACCCAAGGCTACACGCTTTTCGTGGGCAAAACCCTGGGGATGCGCGAGCTGGGAGGCCTGGCCGCCGTCCTCACGGTGCGCACGCTGCTCTGGACGCTGATCAACAACGTGGCCGGCGTCCTGACTCCGGCCGTGAGCAGCCTTGAAGCTCATGGTTCCGAACACAACATCGCAAAGCTCTTTCTTTCCGGCGCGAAATACTCATCGATGATGGCGGTCATGATCTGCGGTGTGCCGATCGTCATCGCCGGGCCGTTTATCGAGCTGTGGCTCGGCGCGGAGTTCAAGGGACTTAACTACCTCCTCTACATGTTGCTCATCGTTCAAATCCCGCTCTCACCCGGCCTGACGTCGCAACAAATTCTGGTCGGCTTGGGCCACGTGAAGGCGACGGGCAAGATTGTTTTCAGTCGCGGTCTTTTGGCGATCCTCTCGGCGCTGGCTTACGTCGAATGGGTCAGTCCCAGCCTGGAGGGCTCCGCCGCCTGTGTCTTCGGCATGCAACTCGCCGGGGCCGTCAGCTTGTTTCTCTTCGCGTCGTCGGTCACGCGACTGCGATGGCATCGCGCCTTACTGGAAGTGCTCGGTCGTCCGATCCTATTGGGCGCCGTGGGCGGCGCCGTCACGTGGCTGGTGTCTTCGCAGTTGGGCGTGCAGAGTTGGTGGAAGCTCCTGGCGGCAGCCGGCGCCGGCGAAACCGTCTTCCTGGCATTGGCCTTGACGATCGGCTTCAACAGCGAAGAGAAGGCGAAACTGTACTCGTTCGCGGGCCGCGTCAAGAACCGCATGATGCCGACGCTCGACGGCGCCGTCAGTGCAACGGAGGGAGAGCCGTGATCGACGGACTCGGGGTGCTCGCAAGCCTGTTCGTGGCGGTGTCCGCGATGGCCGACGGTTCCGCGGAATGCATTCCAGCGATGGGCAACGCTTGGCACATCGCGACCGCGGACGTGATCGGCGACGAAGCCTCGGAAATCGTGTATGCCTGCTATGACGGCGCGATCTGCTGTCAGGCGGCTTCTTCCGGCGGTGCGCCGCGATGGAAATACGACACAGGGGCCTTTCCATACGATCTGGCCGTGGCGGATTTGGATGGCGATAAGAAGTCCGAGGTGCTCGTGGCCTCGGCCGACGGCCGTCTGTACTGCGTCGGCAAGGACGGGTTGCTTCGCTGGAGCTTCGCCGCCGATGCGTCGCTTTATCAAGTCGCGGCGGTTCGGCGAGACGATCGCGTTCAGGTTCTGACCGGCGGGGTGGATCGAAAGCTCTACGTGCTCGGCGCCGACGGACGGCTGGAAAAGACGATCCCCTGGTCTAAGACCATTCGCCTGATTCGTACCGGCGATCTGGACGGCGACCAGCAGCCTGAGATCGTGGTCGCTGGCTGGAGCGGCGAGGTTCAAGCGCTCCGCTGGCCGAGCTTGGAGACCCTGTGGAGAACGGAGTTGCGCGAACGGAATCCAAAAGGTCACCAGGGAGGTTTTTGGTATCCCCAGTCGCTGACGATCGAGGACATCGACGGCGATGGTCCTTGCGAAATGATCTTCGGCGTCGGCTACGCCAATCAGGCCAGCCTTCTCGTTTTGTCAGGCGACGGATCGATGCGCTGGAGCAAAACGGACGGTTTCGCGCCGCCCGATGCCTGGGGGTATGGGCATACGTCCACCGTCGTGTGCGATTTCGGCGGCACGATGAAACGGCAAATCGTCGCGCTCAACGGTCGATACCTTTTCGTCCTGGATCGGACCGGACGCATGTGGGCCAGCAACGCGGCGCCGGTCTCGTTCACGAATCTTTGTCGCGCCGAGGGGACCTCCAACGACGCGACGGTTTATCTCTCCTCATCGCCGAACGGCGACGACCGAATCTATCGTGTCCGTTTTGGCAGGGGTTGGCAGCGCTCGTTCGCCTCGCTCCAGCGCGAGGGGAAAATGCGCCAAGTGACCGACAACCTGGAGCGCATCCGAAAACAGATCATGGCCTACAACGGTTCGCCTCCGACGAACCCACGATACGTTCACGTCGTGGCCGGTGGGCAGATCGAATCCGACCAACAGTTGCAATCGTTTTTCTCGCTGATCGGAGCGTATCGCAGGACGTTCGCCTATCCCAACTCCGTTTTCGCCATCGAATTGGACATCCGCCCGGACGAGCCGGTGGCCGGCTATCCCATGAGCCCACCGCCCTACGGCAAGGGCCGAGTGCCTGCGGCGCAGATGCTCGAATGGCTCAAAATGTGTGAGAAAGCGGATGTTCCATTCGTCTTGTCGGTCGCGCACGGGTGCGAGCCCTGGGTTCCGCTCAAGCTCGTGGATCAGATCGCCACGGAATGTCCCCGTACCTGTTTGGGCTTCATCAGCTCCGAGGACGACGATGAGGGCGACCGTCTTCCTCGTTTTCTGACGGACTATTGGCAACCGTTGATGAACATTTGCAAGAGAACCGAAAAAAAGGCTTTCCTCGTGGAGAAGCACGCCTGGTGGGCGATGGTCCCGGCCATGAAGCGATTTCGCGGACTGGTGGATGGAACTTATCGCGACGTCCTGGTGATGAGTGTGGAGGACAGCAATTCACGGTGCCCGGAGTTAAACCTTGCCGGGCGTCTCGGGCTTTATCTCACGGGTACGGTCAACAACATGTCGGCACGGGCCGTATGCGATGAATTATGTTGGAATCGGCTTTGGGAGTGGGAGTGTCCTCTGACCGGCCATCCGTTCTTGCGAAGACAAATGGTCCAGACGCTCTTGGGAGCCAAATACTTCGAATACAACCTGCCGCTCCGACGAATGGATATGAAGGACCGCTTTACGGTGGTCGGGTCCGAATCCGTGGAACTCCTGGCCCACATGCTCGGCAAGGGGCTGTTGATCCCGCCGACGCCCGCGCAAATGGCGGCCATCGCGCCGCAGGTCATTCGGATGCGGGAACCGGCGGCGGATTATGTCCATCAAGCTATCAACCTCCACGGGCACGACACGTTCGCACGGGATCCGGAAGAGAACGAGTCGCCGTTCGAGGGCCTCGCGTGTCATCGGGGCATGGTGCCGGTTCGGCCGGCATATCTCGGCGGTTACCTGTTCGGCATCGATCGGCACTATGGCGGGTTCATCCCGGCCTCCCCGTTCGGCTTGGTGGCGATCGTGCCGGCATTCTTGGACCGCGAGCGTTGTTTTTGGGCAAAGGGAGCGTGGGAGACCGACGGCCGATGGTGGTTGGAAGGAACTCAGCGACGAACCGGCTTGGAAGCGCGCTCGAATGTCTTGCAGAGCTTCGGCCATGCCGCGTCCGAGCTTCCGGTGCGCCTGGAAGGCAAGGCGTTTATGCAGGTGCAGACCATTGGCACGCGGATTCTTCGCACCACGCTCATCGATCCGGGCTACCTCGATCCCGCCGATCGTCCCATCAAGCTTCACTTGCGCCCTGACTTGCGGGTCGGCAAGGTCGTCGATTTGTTAAGCGGGGAGTTGCTCGAAGTCCGCGAGCGCGTGTTCGCGTTGACCGTGCCCGCCGGGGCCTTTAGAATCATCGAGATTCATGGGCAGTTCTGAGTTCACAACCTCGACGAAGGGGCCGGTCGACGGCGAGTCCTCGCGGCCGATCCCACGCCCAAGGCGTCAGCGATGATACTTTGTCGTCCGGGCCCCGCGAATGGCCGCCGTTGTTAACGTGGGCTCGACGGGTCGGGCATCGGTAAGGGTCAGGCGGGTCGCATCCCCCAAAAGTGACCGAGGGCTGAACGACATGTCCACGACGACGCTGCCGCCCGGTGAGCTTGAAACCAGCAGGCATCTCTATCAACCGCCGTTCTACCGCGCGCCGGACGGATCGTGGCATCGCTCTTACACGGAAGCGGTTCGTCGTAGCGAACAGGTCTTACACTGGAACCCCGCGACAGTACTTTCGTTGCTCTCCTTCAATTACGCCTGCGGCGATATCACCTTGTTTCGGAACATCTCACGTCGCTCCTGGCTATCGCGCGTGGCGCCGGACGGCGAGCTCCACCTGGAGGACATTCCGCCGCACGACACGAATTGGCTCTCGCACCGGGTGATGGCCGAGGAGTTTGGCAGGCGCCTTTGCGACGAAGCCCTGAGAGTTTGCCAGGATCGCAGCGAAATCTACCTGCTGCTGTCCGGTGGGCTTGACAGCCGTGTCATCGCGGGGACCGTCGCGCGACTCGTTTGCGAAGGACGTTTGAACGTGAAACCCAAGGCACTGACCTGGGGTCTGCCGGATTCACGCGACGTGGCATACGGACGCGCGGCGGCAGAGATCCTCGGACTCGAATGGGTTCACGCCGAAATCGGTCCGGAGGACTTGTTACGAAACGTCGAGGCGGCGGCCGGTCCGCTCGCGTGTCTGGTCCCGCCCCCGCATTTGCATCGCATGTTGTGGTTCAATCGAGTCCCCAAGGATGCGCTGGTGCTCGCCGGCAATTACGGGGACATGGTCGGTCGTGCGGAGTTCAGCCGCTATCGCGTCCTTGAATTGCGACCGCTATCGCCGATCAATCGATTTGGACTGATCGATCGCAAGGTGTTACTGGAGGCGAGACAAGGCCTCTCACGAGAGTTCTCGGCGCTCCACGCCCGATCGCCGGGTCAGCCCAAATACGTGCTCTGCGAACACGAAATGCACGCGCACTACACCCGGGGAATGATTGCACACGCCATGAGCGTGATCAACCAGTTCTGTACCGTGTATCAGATGTTCACCGATCCCGCGGTGTACTCGTACATGTGGTCGATTCATCCTTCCCTGCGATTCGACGAAGTCTATGCCTTGCTCCTGGAAAGTATCGACCCGAGATTGCTCCGACTCCCCTGGGCTCGCACGAATCGCGCGCTCCGAGGTCGAACCGAAGGAGCGCGGAACGATCTCCGATTGGAGTTCCACGATTACGAGAGGTGGATCTCCGGACCGGTGTACGAACACTTGAAGGATCGCGTCGACCCGGAGTGGTTTGCCTCGACCGGTATCTTTGATCCTTCGGCCGTCAGAGAGGTCACTCGTATCATGAGGAAAGGGCCGGATTCCATTCAGCTCTATGGCTTTATGCCGTATGAAATCTGGTTATGGCTGGCGGCGTTCCGTCAATTCGCGGACTTGGCCGAAGCGACGGGTCGTCGGATCGAGCCAGTCAGCAAAGAGGCGACGACGCCGGAAGACTCGGCCCCGGCGGTCGTTTCAGACACGATCTCCACGTTCGGGCGCGTGATGCGGCGATCGCCGTTCCTCGTGAAAACGGTGAAGCGTACGCGGTCATTTTTGCTCAAACATCAAGCGCGGATGAAGTACCCTCCGCGGCGCGTTTCGTCGGCTTCTTCGTCACGTAACGATCGTTAAATTTGGCATGTGCGGCATCGCTGGAATCTATCGATTTGACGGAAGACCCGTCGAGCAGGCCACGCTCGAACGGATGAGGGCCTCTACGCGCCATCGCGGGCCGGACGATGAGGGACTGTACCTCGAGGGTCCGGTCGGCCTGGCGCACAATCGGCTCGCCATTCTCGATCTGAGCGAGCACGGTCATCAGCCGATGCATGACCCGGAGGGGCGAACCTGGATCGTTTACAACGGTGAGATTTACAATTTCCAGGAGATTCGCAAGGACCTCCAGGCGGCGGGCTATCAATTCCGCTCCACTGGCGACACCGAGGTGATCCTCTACGCCTACCGCGAGTGGGGTACGGCGTGCGTCGAGCGCTTCAACGGCATGTTTGCCTTCGTCATCTACGATCAAAAGACCGGCGAACTTTTCGCCGTCCGCGATCGCCTGGGGATCAAGCCGTTTTATTATTACGTGGATGACCGGCAGTTCGTTTTCGCGTCGGAGACCAAGGCCATCCTCTTGGCCGAGGGAATCCCACGCCGGATACGCCGCGAGGCGATGCCCGAATTCGTCGCGTTCCGATTCGTTTGCAACGGGCAAACGCTCTTTGAAAACATCCATGAACTCCGCCCCGGACACTGGATCGAGGTGAAACGCGGCGGCATCCGTCTCAAGCAGTATTGGGACATTCGCTTCGACGCCGCGGACGAAGCCACCGACGATCAATGGGTGGCCGGCCTTCGGGAAGAGCTCAAGAAAAGCGTGCGGTACCAACTCATCTCCGACGTGCCGGTGGGCTGTGCACTGTCCGGCGGAGTGGATTCTTCTTTGGTGACGGCCTTGTCGTGCGAGAATTCCATCTCCACGATGAAGACCTTTACGATTGGTTTCGACCACGGGTCGTGGGACGAACGTCAGTACGCGCAAAAGGTCTCCGATATCCTGGGGCTCGAAAATTACGGCCAAGTGCTCGACGAAGAAACGTTCTACGCGAACGTGCCCAGGCTCATCTGGCACATGGACGAGCCGATGAAACACGCCAACGCCGTTGGAATCTGGATGCTCGCGAAGCTGGCGCGCGAGAAAGTCACCGTCCTTCTGACCGGCGAGGGCGGCGACGAGCTGATGGGCGGTTACGAACGCTTTAGCGCAGTCCTTCGACAGCGTCACCTCGCGCAAACAGTTCCCGGCAGTCGGCTGGCAGCGCGATTCGTGCCGGATCGTGTCGGAGGGCGCATATCTCGCTTGGCCCGTGCGCTTCGGCTCGACGACGACGGCCGAATGATTTGGTCTCCCTCGTTTGTCCGAGGCCCGCACGTCCGCATGCTTTTTGGCGACGACCGGGCGGTCGAGCAGGCCGAGGCCCAGCGCCGTGTCATTCTCGAACGGGCGCCGCAAGGAAATCTGATCAATCGGCACCTGTACCTCGAACAAAAGACGTACTTGGTCGCACTGCTGATACGCAACGACAAAATGACCATGGCGGAAAGCCTGGAAGGGCGTGTCCCGTTCCTGGATCATCGCGTTGTAGAATATGCCGCACGCATGCCGACAAGCCTTAAGGTGAACCGCCATCGGGGCAAGATCGCCTTGATGCGGCTAGCAGGCGAGATTTTCGGCCCGGAGTTATTCAAACGAATAAAAATGGGCTTCGGGTTGCCGGAGGACTTTTTCTACGGCAAGGGACTGGAGATTCTCAAGGACCTGTTCCTCAGCCGATCGTTTCGGGAGCGGGGAATGATGGACCCGAAGGGGGTGGAGGAATTGTTGCGGCGACATGAGACAGGCCGGGAGAATCTCGGCGAAGTCCTTTGGCTGTTCGCCACGTTGGAACTCTGGGCGCGGACGTTCATCGACCGCCCCGGGGTCATCGCGAGCTGAATCGGAGCCGGACGGCGGATCGAATCGGCACGGTTAAGATGGTTAAAGGCGGTGACCGAGCTAAAATGGGCGTGCTTCTGATCTCCGCCGCGGACATCGTTGAAGGCGCTGGGAACAGGGTTCCTGCATGACTCGGACAAGTGGTTTTCAGACGACGTTGGCGCCGGCAAGCCTCTATCGGGCTCCTCGTGTGCAACGCGGAGTGCCGATGTCCTCCCCCGTGTTGGCGGAGGTCGAGGCGGAAGGACGCTACCCGACCGTTCTTGGGTTCCTCACCGCGGTGTATTTCGTTTCCGTCGTTACCATGAGCGCCGGCAAGTTTGAGACCTCATGGGTCCCGCAGGTGGTGGGCGTCATCTTGAGTGTGGCGTGGTTGGTGATTGGCCTCCTCATCAAGGGTCAACCCCTCCGTTGGTCGTGGCCTATTTCGCTGTTCTTTTTGTATGTGACGTGGGTGCTGACCGGCCTCCTCGTCACGACCAACGTCGATTATTTCATACTGGGTTACACCACGCAAATCAAAGTAACCCTTATCACGTGGGTTTGCTTTCAGTGCGTCAAAACGAGGCGGGATATTCTGTTCTGCTTTCTGCTTCTGGGTTTTACCGCCGTCTTCGTCTTGGTTCAGGGCCTCGATGACATCATCCACTCGATCGAATACGCCGGTCGAAGAGGAGCGAAAGTCCGCGAGGGTACGGCGCTCTTGACCAACGCCAATCATCTCGGAGAGTTTGGAGTGGCCGTGATGGTCGGCGCCACGGCCTGTATCATGGGCTACAAGAACACGATGATGCGACTGATCAGTAGCGGATTCATCCTCATCACCCTCTATATTATCGCCGCGTCCGGTTCGCGGACGGCCATGTTTGGAGTCGTCGCGTTCGCCGCGGCGTTCTATTGGTTCCATTTCAGGAAAGCGGGCGGGGAGAACGTGGGTAAAAAAATCGTCATTGTCTTCCTATCGTTGTTTCTGCTGGGGGGAAGCGTTCTTTTTATCACGAAACTGCCGTTTTTTTTCAGACTTCAAGAGGTCTTCTCCAGTAAGGAGAACCTCCAAAAAGAACCCCGTGTCGCGTATTTTTTTAATGCCTTGGAGACGACCGCGGAACATCCGGTCTTCGGACTCGGTCTGGGCGGCTTTGCGCTGGCGAAGTTCGGGGTCGGCAAAGGGGGTATGGGGCAGTACTCCCATTCGACGGTGTCCGAAACGCTCTCTTGTACAGGAATCCCAGGCTTCTTGATTTATTTCAGCGCCAACGTGGCGATCTTCAAAATTCTTCTCCGGACGCGCAAGCTCCCTCTGCCGAAGGCGGACGCGACCATGGTGAATGTCCTCATGTCCCTTTTCTGGGTCTTCATGATGTTTACGGTATTGGCGAACTTTGAGGCGCACCGGCTCTACTGGCCGATGACCGGTGCCATGCTGGGTTATGCCTGGAACCTCAACCAAAAATATTCGCAAACGGTCCCGCGACGCGTCGCCGCGTGAGCGCCTACGACGGTCATCGTCGATGTCGTCTTAAATAGCGACGACGGCTTACTTCTCGCGCCGATGGCGCGACGTCTAGTCCTTCAACATGAAAATCGCGATCGTCCTGGATTCATTGATCCGCGGCGGCGCCGAGCGGCAAGCCATGTTCGCCGCGCGCGAACTGACCCGCCAGGGCCGCGACGTCGAATTGATCTATTACCATCGCGTCGAGCGCGGCTACGATACGTCAACCATGGAAGGGGCTCGGGTGGCTTACCTCCCAAAAGATGGCGCGTATCTCCGATTTTTGCTGCGCCTAAGAGATTATTTCCGGAAGAATCGCTTTGACGTCGTTCACGGATTCAAAAGCAGTCCCAGCCTCTATGCCGGCCTTGCGGCGTGGTCGACAAAGGTGCCGGTCGTGTTGTGCGGGATTCGCTGCGAGTATGACGGCGAAGGACTGATTCGGCTCGGGCACCGGTTCATCGATCGGCTCGCCGACGGCTGGGTCGTCAATTCCATCGCCACGACCGATTCCCTCGTCCGCGAGATCGGAGTCGACCGCGAAAAAATCCACGTTGTTTACAACGGCATCGAGCCGCACGCGTTCAGCTCCAATCTCTCCGACGGCGAGGCCAAGCGGCGTCTGGGCATCGACCCGGGCTGCGGCGTCGTCTCCATCGTTGCGCGCCTCCATCCGCAGAAGAACCACGAGCTTTTAATCGAAACGGCGGCGCGGGTCGTCAAGACGCTCCCCAATACGCGATTCCTCGTCGTGGGCGATGGGGATGATCGGATGCGGTTCGAACGGCAGGCGCAGTCGCTAGGCATTGCGAAAAACGTCATGTTCCTGGGGACGCGGGAGGATATTCCCGATCTTCTCGCGGCGACGGATGTCTCCGTACTGACCTCCCACTATGAAGGACTGGCCAACTCGCTGCTCGAAGCCATGGCGGTGGGTAAGCCCATCGTGACGACGGGGTACGCCGGCGCCGATGAACTCGTCACGGACGGCCACGAAGGCTTCATCACTCCCATGGGCGATGCGGACGCGATGGCGCGACGGATCCGCGAATTGCTCCAAGACCCTTCGCTTCGGCAACGCTTGGGCGAGAACGGACGGCGGACCGTGGCGACTCGTTTCGAGATGCCGGTCATGGCACGAAACCTCTACGCGGTGTATGAGCAATGCCTGGCGCGGTCCAAGCGAAGGCGCGGCGTGACGATCACCGGCGCGACAGCATGATCGAAGTCCCCGTTCTCTCTCAGGAGATCTGACTATTTGCGGCATTTGCGGCATCGTTGACTTCAAAGCCAACGGCTTCGACGAAGTACTCCTCTGGCGGATGACCCGGACCCTGACGCATCGCGGTCCCGATGACAGCGGCGTGTGGGGCCACGGCCCCGTGGGTCTGGGGCATACTCGGCTCAGCATCATCGACTTGTCGCCGACCGGTCATCAACCGATGTCCACTTCCGACGGCCGCTTTACGATCGTCTACAACGGCGAGATCTACAACTTTCCGGATCTCCGGCGGGAGTTGGAAGCCGAAGGCGTACGCTTCCGCGGTCGGTCGGATACGGAGGTCGCCCTCTGCGCCTACGCTCGTTGGGGCACGGCGGCCTTTGTGAAGTTCAACGGAATGTTCGCGATCGCTATATGGGATGACGCGGAGCAGAGACTGTGTCTGGTTCGCGACCGTTTCGGCATCAAGCCGCTCTACTACGGACGCTGGTCACAGGGATTCGTCTTCGGATCCGAGATCAAGGCCATCCTCGCGTCCGCTCGCGTTCGGCCGGAGATCGACTGGACCGCGCTGCACGAATACCTCTACTACGGAAACGCACTCGGCTCACATTCGATGTTCGCCGGCATCTCGAAAATGACGCCGGGCCACTTCCTGGTCTTCGATCGTTCAGGATGCTCCGAAACGCCGTACTGGTCCGTGGAACGCATTGAATCGGTCCACGACGATCTCGACGAGGCGACGACGAGCGTACGAGACCGGCTGGAGCAAGCCGTGAAGAGCCACTTGCTGAGCGAAGTGCCCGTCGGCGTCTTTCTCAGCGGCGGCGTGGATTCGTCCTTGATCACCGCCTTCGCCAGTCGGCATTACAGCGGCCGGCTTCGTACGTACTCCGCCGGCTTCGACTTCGACCCGGAAGTCGATGAACTGCCCAAGGCGCGCCGCGTGGCCGAGCTTTTCGCAACCGACCATACCGAGTTGCGAATTGAAACGGGGAACATCCCAGCGGTCATCGAACACTTGGTTCACTGCCACGACGAGCCGTTCGCCGATCCCGCGAATATCCCGCTCTACCTGCTGTGCCGCGAATTGAAAGGCTCCGTCAAGGTCATTCTTCAGGGCGACGGCGGCGATGAAATCTTTGCGGGCTACCGCCGGTACGACGTCCTCTTGCGCGAGCGACGTTGGCGAAGACTGTCCAAGCTGGCCTTGCCATTGGCCCAGGCCCTGACCATGGGCCCGCGCACCCAGCGAGCGTCGCGGTTCCTTCAGGCGATGAGCCAGGACGATCCGGCCGTCCGCACGGCGCTCTTGATGACCGTGGAACCCGAGGACGCCCGCCCCACGCGAGTTTTC